>NZ_JCAXEU010000026.1:0-26013 GCF_059758705.1 Bhargavaea sp. GQ12 | reverse complement strand
ACTCTGTCCGCGGTTTTAGTTTGTCTGGATTTGCTGATCCCGCTATTTGACTGCAGTTTCGGGTTCGCCAAATAACGTTCTATATCGGTCTTCCGCGCCAAACACGGTTTTTTCCCAATCACGAACAGCAATCCCCTGATCGTCAAGCAACCGGAAGATACGGTTAATGCTTGAATCACTTAAAGTCACAGTCAGCCTGTTGCCTTTTCGGTTTAAAATATTGATCCCGGCTTCCTTCAGGATTTTCTCTCCGTTTTCGGGATGATTGACTGTGAGGACATAGGATACTTTCTCAAGTGCCTTCAGGTCTTCCTGCTGCAAATGTCCATTCTTAAGGAACATCACATTGGAAGTGACCTTATCAATTTCAGAAAGATTGTGGGATGACAGCAATATGGCTGTCCCCTCCGCTACAAGTTCGAGAAGGAGGTTCCGCACTTTAATCGCATTTGTCGGGTCCAGACCGTTCAAGGGTTCATCCATTACCAGCAATTTTGGCTTATTCAAAATAGCCATGGTCAGAAGAAGCTGCTGCTTCATCCCAAGTGAATAGTTACTGACTTTTTTGTCAAGGTAGGAAATGGTTCCGATTCGCTCTGCCGCCGCCTTAATATCATCGGTGCGCAGTTTCTGGACACTTGCGATGAATTGCAAATGATCGTAGCCTGTCAAATATTCATAGAGCACCGTATTGTCCTGCATATAGGAGAACTCCTGGAAGACCTTATAATCCCTGTTCGTTTGCCCGAGAATTTCAATCGCACCCACGTCAGGAGTAATCAGGTTTGCGATGATATTCAGCAATGTCGACTTCCCCGACCCGTTCGGGCCCACTAGCGCAACGATGCAGGGTTTCTTGATGGCAAAGGAAACACCGTGCAACACTTTCTGCTTACCATATGACTTTCCAATGTTCTCCACCGACAAAATCATCTTATTCACCTTCATTCATCCTCGTTTGATTTTATAGCCACTTCTTAAGAAGCAGTATCCTGCAACCACCAAAATGACTATAGATAAAGCCATTACCACGGCACCGGTCCAGAAGCCGATGGATGGTTCGTTCAGTTCCGTAGCGAGTTCTCCGTTTAATATTCTTCCCGCTTCCAGATAAGTGAACGGAAGGTAAGCTGCCATTTCCTGCAAGGTCGTTCGTGCCATATAGAAACCGCCTCCTGCCAGAAGGAATGTTAAGGCCAGCACTGTTGCTGTATGCCGGAAGAAAATCGATAGAGCAATGGACAAGATAAGAAGAAATGCAAGCGACAGAAGCGATAGGACAATTCCCTGCCACACATAGTCACCAAGCGGAATAAAACCGTATCCGTAACCCGAAGAACGCATTCCGCCGTAATCCGGGCCGGAAGCAATCTTCTCCGGGACATAATAGAGGATTGGATAGGACCAGTCACCGAACCGGTAGAATATCGTACCGAGAAGCAGGATCAGTCCATAAAGTCCCGTCATAGAGGCTGCAGCCGCAATTACGGCGTTCATCGCTTTGCCCATAAACACGGAAGAGGGATGGACTGGCTGCGTCAAAAGAAAATCGATCGGCCTCTTCTTCCCTATCTCTGCCGCAAATCCTCCCCCCAACAGAAACACAAATAAAAGAATGGGTAAAAGGTACATGGCAGATGATAATAGATGATAGATGGAGAACAACCCGCCCGCATCCACTTTCCGGTTCTCCGCCTTCCATTGGCGCCGCTCCTTCTCATGATCCCCCCAATTATCCCGGACAGATACGGCAAGCTCGCCGGGAAAGACCGGAGCGACATCATGCTCCATCATCCATTCTTTCTCTGCCAGTGATACATCCTCATTGAATGTACCGATGCCCACAGGTGCGGAACCGCTTCCGACATTATAAAAATTTCCAATTGTCATCCTGTAAGAACTGAAAATCGTAAAGAACTGATTGGCATAGAATCGCCGCCAATCCCTTTCCTCAAATGCCTCGATCTTATCCAACTCGATTGAATGGCGGACTTCATACATCCTTGAGGTTTCCCTCATGTCATCCGCCGGGGTGCGATTGTTTTCCCCACTGTTTCCTGCGTCTGTTTCCACTGACATTTGCTCGGCCTCTTCCGCCCATTTCAAGAGTTCTTTTTTTAAAGACAGATTTATTTCAGCTTGTTCTCTTACTCGGTCAAAATATGTCTCACGGTGCTTTTCAGCAGACTCATGTAGCAAATAATAACCAAATGATATTGCCAATAATAGTAAGATGAGTCCCTGTCTAAATAAACCCAGCCTTTTCACTTTTCTCCACTCAAAGACAGCGAGTTTAACAGCATTCCGCTTTCCTGCGGTTAACTTCTCTCCTGAAAACCTTCGAAGGCTGGCTATGCGGTTCTCTGTCGAGCTGACGGGAGTGAAAAGAGCCAGGACAAGAAGTATTGCCGAACAGGTCAATGAGACAGCTACAATCTTCCAGTCTGAGCCATTCGGCATGGAATAGACAATTTCAGTCCAGCGCAGCGACGTGAATGCATGATAGGGAAACGGTATCAAATCTGCCGTTACATACCCGAGCAATCCAATAAAGAAAGTGATCGATAGGGCCGGGAATGAGTAGACTGTGCGGATGCCGACTAAAATTGATAAGGTGAACAGGAAAATAATGCTGCAAGCAAAAATAAGAACTCCCCTTCCCAGCCATGCCGAGAATGAAATGATAGAGAACCCTTGATCGTCACCTACAACAATCGGATAGAGCCACTCAACCTTTCCCCCTCCCAAAAGAATCGGGAGTAGTAGAGTTGTTCCTATGGCTATAAAAACATAAAAAACAACGACAATCAGCAATGAGACAAACTTCGAGAGTAAAACTAGCCGGCTGTGCAAGGGTGTTGACCGCAGTAATCGCCATGTATGACTTTCCCGTTCCATTACTTCAATATTTCCGAAAAGAAGAATTAAAAGGGCGAGCCCCGGCAAACTGAATAAGAAGACACTTGTATCCTTCAGAAACAAATGTGGAGATAAGGGGTATTGTTCATTTTCGTACGCAATCCCATGCTCCACCATCCATTTAGTTTTTGCTTCTGCAATCTCAAGTTTTAACCCTTCAAGAGAATCAAAGGTGCCGCCATGCTCCTGATAATTCCGTACTCCTTTTATGAATGCCTGTTCAAATTCAGGATAATCGCTCCAATTTTCATGATAAATCTCATTCCGCCATTCATAGAGAGTCCTGCTGACTTCTGATAATGCCTCCTGCCTCATTTCCAAACCGGGAAGAGTTCCTGATTCCAGTTCTTCCATTAGTCTTTTCTCTTCCACTTGAATGGATGATCGGTATTCATCTGTCTGAGCAAAGGCTTCTTCTTTCCAATTTTCCTGTGATTCTCGATTTGATATGTAAACAACGATAATCACAATTAATAGAAGAGTTATCAATAATACTATTTTTCTGCTTCGCCAAATTTTCTTTAATTCGAATGTCAGCAAATCCAAATCCTCCGTTGATGAAATTTAATCAAGGTCATCATCGAAATAAAGTCATTCATCGAATGATGTGATACTGACTAACAAATAGAATGCCTGGGGTCACCAGGCATTCTATATAACTCTATTAATAAAGTGGATAAGGAAGCGGGCTCCTAAAAAGACGTCCTTTATAAACATGCACACCTAATGAGTAACCAGCGTATGGTAAATATCCACGATATAGCGTTCCGCCTTGATTAACAGAATAAAAAAATGGCATCCCCAGAATAAGTTGATCTTTGCACAGTCCAATTTATGGTGTCTGCTGCCGCCAAAGTTCCTACATTCCCACTGGTTGATTGAGAGTTTGCAGATACAGGAGAAATAATCAACAAACAGCCAACTAACAAAGCACCCATAAAACCACTTATCCTTTTCATATTTTCCACCTTCTTCCTTGGAAAATATTATAACAAACAATTAAATTTTATTTAATAGTCTTATTTTATTATTTTTTGTATTTTCAAATTATTTTAGCTTTCATTTAATAAGACGGACCATCTTCACGGTCCGTCTTGGAGATTTTATTCAACTCTTCATCTTCGGATCCAGCGCATCCCGCAGGCCATCCCCCATCAGATTGAATCCAAGGACGGTCAGCATGATGGCGAGTCCCGGGAAGATCATCGTCCACGGGGCGTCACGAAGGTAGTTGCGGGAATCAGACAGCATTTTGCCCCATTCCGGCGCGGGTGCCTGGGCGCCGAGGCCGAGGAATCCGAGTGCTGCCGCCTCGAGGATCGCCGTGGCGATTGCAAGCGTCCCTTGAACGATGACCGGGGCCATCGAGTTCGGAAGGATGTGTGAGAACAGGATCCTGGAATCCTTCATGCCGATCCCCTTCGCCGCCGTGATGTATTCATCCTGCTTGATGCTCAGCACCCTGGAGCGGATGAGCCGCCCGAAGTTCGGGATGTTGATGACGGCGATCGCAATGAGCGCGTTCTGGAGCGACGGTCCGAGAACGGAAACGATTGCAATCGCAAGCAGGATCGACGGGAACGCAAGCATGATGTCGAACAGGCGGGAGATGATCGTATCGACCCAACGCCCGTAATACCCTGCGATGATTCCGAGCAGGCTCCCGACGACCACCGAACCGATCACCGAGAAGAACCCGACCCAGAGCGAGATCCTCGCCCCGTGGATCACCCGTGACAGGATGTCCCGGCCGAAGTCGTCCGTTCCGAACCAGTGTGAAGCGCTAGGTGCCGCCAGGCGGTTCGCGATATCCTGCTCATTGATGCCTTCGGGCGCGATCAGCGGCCCTGCAAAGGCGAGCAAAACAAACATCAGGACAATCACCGCGCCGAAGAGGGCGGCTTTGCTTTTCCTGAAACCGCTCCAGGCCTCTTTCCAGGGGCCGGCCGCTTTTTCCTCCGGTGCCCGGGGAACCGGCTGTGTGACTGTTTCAGACATGGCGCATCCCCCTTTCCTCAGTCATACTTGATGCGCGGGTCGACGACACTGTAGAGGATGTCGACGAGCAGGTTGATCATGACAAAGATAAATGCGACGACGAGGATGCCGGACTGGATGACCGGGTAGTCCCGGAAGCCGATCGCATCATAGATATAGCGGCCGATCCCCGGCCATCCGAAGATCGTCTCGGTCAGGATCGCCCCGCCGAGAAGGATCCCCATCTGCAGGCCGATGACCGTCAGCACCGGGATGATGGCGTTCTTGAGTGCATGCTTGTACACGACGAGCGACATCCGCTGCCCCTTCGAGCGTGCCGTCCGGACAAAGTCCGAGCGCATGACTTCAAGCATGCTTGAGCGTGTCATCCGCGCAATGATCGCCATCGGGATGGTCGCAAGTGCGATTCCCGGCAGAATCAGGTGCCTGATCACTTCGCCCAGCTGGTCAAAGCGCCCCTGGATGATCGTATCGATCACATAGAGGCCAGTGATCGCGGTGACGGGATTCCGCACTTCCTCGCGGCCGGTCGTCGGCAGCATGTTCAGCTCGATGCCGAAGATCCACTGTTCCATGAGACCGAGCCAGAAGATCGGCATCGACACCCCGATCAGGGCGATCACCATCGCTGCGTAATCGAACCACGAGTTCTGGAACCAGGCGGAGATGATGCCCGCATTGACCCCGACGATGACCGCGATGATCATGGCGAACACCGCAAGCTCGATGGTCGCCGCCAAGTATGGCCAGATCTCCTGCGCAACAGGCGACCGGGTCCTTAGCGACTCGCCCAGATCCCCTGTCAGGATGCCGGCGAGAAATTCAAAATACTGGGTATACCACGGCTGGTCAAGGCCGAGCTTGGCTTCAAGCGAGGCGACCGCTTCAGGCGATGCCTGCTGGCCGAGGATGACCTGCGCCGGATTGCCCGGAATTGCCCGGATGATCATGAAGACGATGAATGTCATGCCGAGAAGCACCGGGATCAGCTGCAGCAGCCGCTTTCCGATGTATTGGAGCATGGTTACCACTCCCTGAGTTCAGATTCTATGAATGGGAAAGGGGAAGAGGCGGTCACGCCCTTCCCCCTCCTTTCATCAGTTGAAGTCGACGTTGCTCAAGATGTCCGAACCCGTCGGATGCGCCTTGAAGCCGGTGATGTCCGCAGAACCCGCAAGGAGCGGTGTGGAGTGCGCGAGCGGCACCCACGGCGCGTCATCATGGATGATTTCCTGGGCCTTGGCATAAAGTTCGTTCCGTGTGTCTTCATCGACTTCGGTCTGTGCCTGGATCAGGATCTCATGAAGCTCTGCATTGTCGTAGTACGTATAGTTGTTGCTGCCGATGTTATCTCCATCAAGAAGGGCATAGATAAAGTTATCCGCATCCCCGTTGTCCCCTGTCCAGCCGAGAAGGAATGCATCCGCTTCCCCTTTGCTCGCTTTTTCGAGGTACGTGGCCCACTCATAGGAGACGATTTCAGCTGTCACGCCGATATCGGCAAGGTTCTTCTGGATGACTTCCGCCACCTTCGCGCCATCCGGCATGTACGGGCGAGGAACCGGCATTGCCCACAGTTCCATCTCGAAGCCGTCAGGGTAGCCTGCCTCGGCAAGGAGTTCCTTCGCCTTCTCAGGGTCGTACTCATAACCTTCGATACTGTCGTTGTATGCAGGGATCGACGGCGGGATCGGGTTTTTCGCCGGCTCTGCCGCGCCCTCGAAGAATGCGTCGATGATCGCCTGTTTGTCGATCGCGTGGTTGAATGCCTGGCGGACAAGCTTATCGCCGAATGGCTCACGTGTCACGGTCAGTCCGAGGTATCCGATGTTGAGCGACGGGCGCTCAAACAGCTGCAGATTATCGTCATCGCCGATGGTTGCCTGGTCGGATGGGTTGATGCCGTCAGCCAGGTCGATGTCACCTGTAATCAGTGCGTTGAGACGGGCACCGTTATCCGGAATGGAACGGAAAACGACGCGGTCCAGCTTAGGAAGGCCTTCCTTCCAGTACTCTTCGTTCTTCTCGATTGTGATCGAGTCATTGCGTTTCCACTCGACAAACTTGAACGGCCCGGTGCCGACCGGATTTTCCCCGAAGCCATCGGAATCCGCTTCGAACGCTTCCGGGCTGCCGATGCCGAACATCGTCATCGCGAGGTTTTTCAGGAATGGTGCCTGCGGGCGTTTAAGCTGGAATACGACCGTGTAATCGGAATCCGCCGTTACGGACTCGATCACATGTCCTTCATCGTCCTTGAAGCCACCGAACATGGACTGGTAGTAAGGGAACGTGTCCGCATCACCGTTTGCCCATCGCTCGAAATTCTTCACGACCGCTTCCGCGTTGAAGTCTGTACCATCATGGAATTTGACTCCCTCTTCAAGCTGCAGCGTATAGGTCAGGCCGTCTTCCGACGCTTCCCACTCCTTCGCCAGACCAGGCTGGAGCGTTGTATCCTGTTCCCCGAAATTGATCAGTGTCTCAAAAATATTGGCTGCCACTTTCATCGACTCGCCGTCCGTCACGCGGGACGGGTCGAGCGAGACGGAGTCACCGCCGCGCCCAAAGACGAGCGTCTTGCTTCCCCCACTGCTCTCGCCTGCGTTTTCGCCTTCAGTCTCCCCTTCGCTCCCGCTGCCGTTGCCGGAATTGCATGCAGCGAGGACCATGGAGACGATCAGCAGGACGGCAAGCGTCCATAATTTCCCCTTTTTCACAATGACCCCTCCGTCACTAGTGTTTTATTATCATCGCCGCGTGCTTCCTCGGCATAGAGGTGGCACGCGACAGAATGACCGGTTTCCTGTTCCGACAATGCCGGAACTTTCGACTTGCAGACTTCCATCCTGAACGGACACCGCGAATGGAACGGGCAGCCCGGAGGCGGATCGGCCGGGCTCGGAATATCTCCCTCAAGGACGATCTGCTCCCTGACAAATCCTGGATCCGGCACGGGCACCGCAGAAAGCAGTGCCTGGGTGTATGGATGGAGCGGCTTTTCATAAAGCTGATCGCTCTCCGCAATCTCAACGATTCGGCCGAGGTACATGACCGCGACCCGGTCGCTAATGTGCCGGACAACGCTCAGGTCGTGCGAAATGAAGATGTACGTAAGCCCGAATTCCCGCTGCAGATCCTGCATCAGGTTCAGCACCTGGGACTGGATCGAAACATCAAGTGCGGATACCGGTTCATCCGCAATGATCAGCTTCGGGTTCGTCATGAGCGCCCTCGCAATGCCGATCCGCTGCCGCTGTCCGCCGCTGAACTGGTGCGGATACCGGGTGGCGTGGTAGCCGCTCAGCCCGACAATCTCGAGAAACTCCCGGACCTTCCGCTTCCGTTCTTTTGGATCTTTCACCCCGTGCACGAGCAGAGGCTCCTCGAGGATTTTCCCGATCGTATGACGGGGGTTGAGTGATGCGTAAGGGTCCTGGAACACCATCTGGATGTCCCTGCGCGTCTTCCTCATCTCCTCGCTGCCAATAGCGGTCAGTTCCTTGCCGTCAAAGACGACTTTCCCCTCGGTGGGCTCCAAAAGCCGCATGAGCAGCCGTCCCGTCGTCGACTTTCCGCAGCCCGACTCGCCGACGATGCCGAGCGTCTCGCCCGGCATGACGGAGAAGCTGACACCGTCGACCGCCTTGACCTGCCCCTTCACACGGCCGAGCGCCCCCTTCCTTACCGGAAAATGTTTTTTCAGTCCCTCAACCTTCAGCAAGGGCTCCTTCATATGCGCCCGCCTCCTTTCCCTCTCTTAGGAAGCAGCGGGCCCGGTGGCCATCACCCGTTTCATATAGATCCGGGTCATCTTCCAGGCACCGGCCGAATGCATAAGGACAGCGGGCCGCAAACCTGCACCCCGTTTTGATCGATCCCGGACGCGGGACATTCCCGGGAATGGGATCGAGCCTTTCCTGCTTAAAACGCATGTCCGGTACAGATTTCAGGAGCCCTTCCGTATAGGGGTGCTGCGGATTCCTGAAAATCTCCCGGACCGGCCCTTCCTCGACCACCTTGCCGGCATACATGACGATGACCCTGCTGCATGTTTCCGCGACGACTCCGAGGTCGTGCGTAATCAGAAGGACCGCCGTGTCCAGCCGCTCGTTCAGATCTTTCATGAGCTTCAGGATCTGCGCCTGGATCGTCACATCCAGCGCAGTCGTCGGCTCATCGGCGATCAGCACTTTCGGCTCACAGATCAGCGCCATCGCAATCATGACACGCTGGCGCATGCCGCCCGACAGTTGGTGAGGATATTCATTCATGATCTCTTCAGCGCGCGGAAGTCCGACGAGCCGGAGCATGTCGATGGCTTTGCCCCTCGCCGCTTTTTTGCTGATTTTCCGGTGGATGCGGAGCGGTTCGACCATCTGATCGCCGATCGTGAACAGCGGATTCAGTGAGGTCATCGGTTCCTGGAAGATCATCGCGATTTCATTGCCGCGGACTTTTCTCATTTTCCGTTCATTGAGTTTCAGGAGATCCGTACCCCCATACAGGATCTCCCCTCCCGTGACTTTTCCCGGCGGGTTGGGCACAAGCCCCATGACCGAGAGCGATGTGACACTCTTGCCGCAGCCGGATTCCCCGACAATCCCGAGCACTTCACCCCTATACAGGTCGAAGTCCACTCCGTCCACTGCCGGAACGACTCCACCGTCGGTGAAGAATGACGTGCGCAGCCCGCTCACCCCGAGCACTTTCTGTCGGCTGTCCATGCCGTCTCCCCCTTTTCTCTCTTTGCAGGTTTTTGCATCCCCAAAAATTGCAGGCGCTTTCATTTTTCTGATGATTCTGCGTTCTCTTATTATACAAATCCCGCTGTGAGATTCAAGGCTTTCTTTGGAAGTCATACCTCTTACTTGATGACAAAAGTCCCTGATCGACGATAAAACCCGCTTCTCTGCTGAGAAGCGGGCTGCAAATGAATGTTATTGTTCAGGTGTGCCAAGTTCCTGTACCTGGAACAAGTCGTGATAGATACCGCCCTGACCGATCAGTTCGGCATGGGTGCCGCTTTCCTTCAGTTCACCGTGGTCGATGACAAAGATATTGTCAGCGTGTGTGATCGTCGAGAGGCGGTGAGCCACAATGATGGTCGTCCGATCATGTGCAAGGCGTTCCAGAGAATCCTGAATGAGCGCTTCGCTTTCAAGGTCGAGCGCGGATGTCGCTTCATCAAGGATCAGGATCGGCGGGTTTTTCAGGAATACGCGGGCAATTGCAATCCGCTGTTTCTGCCCGCCGGAGAGCTTGACGCCCCGCTCCCCGACTTCAGTGGCATATCCTTCAGGAAGCCCCATGATGAAGTCGTGGGCGTTCGCCGCCTTTGCAGCCTCGATCACTTCTTCATCGGTGGCATCAGGTTTACCCATCAGGATGTTCGATTTGACGGACGCACTGAACAGCAGATTATCCTGCAGGACGATTCCGATGTTTTTTCTGAGTGATTGGACTGTCACATCGCGGATGTCCTTTCCGTCGATGCGGACCCCTCCGCCCGTGACGTCATAGAATCGCGGAATCAGACTGATGATCGTCGACTTTCCGCCGCCGCTCATGCCGACGAATGCGACCGTATCGCCAGGGCGGACGGTGAGATTGATGCCTTTCAGCACATCTTCGGCCTCTTCCTCATAGCGGAAGCGGACATGGTAGAACTCGACCTTGCCCTTGGCTTCCGGCATGACGGATGCTCCCGGCCGGTCGGTAATGTCATACCCTTCATCCAGCAGTTCGAATACGCGGTCCATTGATGCGACCGACTGGGTAAGCGTCGTGGACGAGTTGACGAGCCGGCGGAGCGGGTTGTACAGACGGTCGATGTAGGCGATAAACGCGACCATCGTCCCGATTGTCAGGTCTCCGCCGATCACATGCCAGCCCGCATAGGCGATCACAAGCAGCGGGGCAACATCGGTGATCGTGTTGACGACGGCAAACGCCTTCGCGTTCCACTTGGTGTGGTCGATTGCGGCATCGAGGAACTCGCCGTTCGTCTCATCGAACAGGCCCTTCTCCCGCTTTTCCAGGGAAAAGCTTTTGATGACACTCATGCCGGATACTCGTTCATGCAGGTAACTCTGTACGTTTGCAAGCGCCTGGGAACGCACTCTGGTGAGCTCGCGGAGGCGGCCGAAAAAGTACTTGACGCTCCATGCGTAGAACGGGAAAGCGAGAAGTGTCACGAGGGTCAGCTTCACATCCATCGTCAGCATGATGCCGACCGCGATCAGGATGGTTGCCAGGTCGAGCCAGACGTTCATGAGGCCGATCATGACAAAGTTCTTTGTCTGCTCAACATCGTTGATGACCCTGGAGATGACCTCACCCGCACGTGTGTTGGAATAATACTTGAGGCTCAGTTTCTGCAGATGTTCGTAAATTTTGCTCCGGATGTCAAAAAGGATCTTATTGGACGTGTATTGGGCATAGTACTGCCGGAAATACTCGACCGGCGGCCGGACGAGGAAGAACAGCAGGATGGTGCCGCCGAGCCACCAAAGCAGCTGCTCGCGTTTTTCCGCGGCAGTCAAGGTGTCCACGATGATGATATTGTCGATGACGATCTTGATGAGATAAGGGATAAAAAGCGGGATTGCGAATTTCAGGATCCCGATAAGTAGCGTCAGGATAATCATCCAGGTATAAGGTTTAACGAATTTCATGTACCGTTTCATGCTGCCGATGCTGCATCATCCTTTCAATAAAACAACGGAACAGCCCGCCCGTTTCGGGGCAGGCTGTCATTTCCGTGTCTGGAACTGTTTCTGGAATTCATAACGGGATGTCCAGACGTCGATAAAGTCAGGTGCGAAAGGTCCGCGCCGCTGCTTGATCCATCCGATCAGTTTATCGACGTTGCGCTGCAGGATCTGATCGATGACGTCAGGATAGTTCATTTTCGCCTTATGGTCTTCGTACTCGTCCTCATCAAGGATGTTGTAGGACATGTCCGGAAATACTTTCACGTCCAGATCATAGTCGATGTACTTGACCGTATTGTTATCGAAGACGAAAGGAGAGCTCATGTTGCAGTAATAGTAAACACCATCGTCCCTCAGCATGCAGATGATATTAAACCAATGCTGCGCGTGAAAATAGACGATGGACGGCTCTCTTGTCAGCCATGTCCGGCCGTCGGATTCGATGACCAGCGTCCGTTCGTTTGCACCGATCACTACATTGCGCGTCCCTTTCAGCACCGTCGTTTCCTGCCAGACCCGATGGATTTTCCCATCATGCTTGTAGCTGTGAATCTGGATCGTTTCCCCTTCTTTCGGGTTTGCCATAATCAACCCACCTTTGTCTGACGGCTGTTCGGAATGTTTTTGTATCGTTCTATTATATCAATGAACCCCTGAAAGCGAAATCAAAAAGAGCCGGCAGGGCAAATTGCCCCGCCGGCCGGTGGTTTCCATCCATTCCGTTATTTGTTGAAGCGATTGTTCGCGCGACCAGAGTTTTGCTGCTTTTTAGCTTCAGACTGCTGGTTTTGGCGACGAACCTGCTGCACGTCCGTTTCAGAGCCGAACTCTTCGTTGCGGATCTGTTTACGGACTTGCTGGATGTCCGTCTCAGTGCCGAATTCTTCGCGCTGAGGCTGCTGCTGGTTATTGCGCTGGTTGTTGCGTTGGTTGCGCTCCTCCTGCTGGTTACGCTGCCTGTCGTTGTTCTTCGTCATGGATTTCTCACCTCCGTGCTCAATATGATGGCTCGGAGGCGACTGGAATATTCAACTGGTTAATATTTCATTTTCAACAAAACAGGCTTTTCGGACGAACGTTCGCTTTCACAGCCAGCGTGTACATAATCCGCCTCCCGAAAGTACCGCCGGACGCGCTTGCTCAGACCCCGAGTGCCGCCCTCACCTTTTTCGTCGGATTGGGTAAAGTAAGAGCATCGAGATCCTCAGGCAGGAACCAGCCGCTGCGGTCTGCCGGCGTTCCAACTTCAGGGACGGACGCGGTGTAGGCCGTAACCTCCCAGATCCGGTGGGTGAACACATGGCGGAAACGGACCGCTTCTTCAAGCGTACCGACCGATAAACCGTGGCGTTCAGAGATGATGCGGACGGCTTCTTCCGGATCTCCGGTTTCCGCTGTCGGGAACTGCCACATGCCTGCGAGAAGCCCTTCATCCGGCCTTTGCTCCATGAGCCAGCGGCCTCCACTATCTTGGAGGACGATCACGGTATGCGGGAAGGACTGCTGCTTTTTCTTTTTGGATTTGACCGGCAGCTCTTCTTCCCTGCCTTCATGATAAGCACCGCAGAATTCCCTCACCGGGCAAAGGAGGCATTTAGGCCGCCTCGGTGTGCAGATAACAGCGCCGAGTTCCATGAGCCCCTGGTTAAACGAAGATGGATCCTCCTTGTCGATGAGGTCCATGACCGCCTCTTCAAACAGCCGGCGGGTCTTCGGCTTGGCGATATCGTCATCGATCAGCAGGATCCGCGACAACACACGCATGACGTTTCCGTCGACCGCAGGCGCAGGAATGCCGTAGGCGATGCTCATGACCGCTCCTTCCGTATACGGCCCGACGCCTTTCAGCTTTCCGAAACTTTCCGGATCGGCCGGTACTTCGCCATAAGTTTCATAAGCTTCCCTGACCGCCGACTGCAGATTGCGGGCCCGCGAATAATAGCCGAGGCCTTCCCACATTTTCATCAATTCATCTTCCGGTGCATATGCAAGTTCTTTCATATCGGAAAAACGCTCGGTGAAACGGGCATAATAAGGGATGACCGTGTCGACCCGCGTCTGTTGAAGCATCACTTCAGAAATCCATATATGATACGGGTTACGGGTGCGCCGCCAGGGCAGGTCGCGCTTTTCTTCGCGATACCAGCCGGTCAGCGAATCCCTGAATCCTTCTTTCCAATTCAACGGCTTCACGTAATGCCTCCTGTTCGTGTTATGCTACGATTACGCTGAAACATTCAAGGGTATATTATTGTGTATATACCGGACTTCAACGCGTCCGGCCAGAAAGGGGGATGGCGCAGTTGGACACTGGAACCCATATCGTCATGGGACTTGCGCTGTGCGGCCTGGCACAGGCCGACCCTCTCGTGGCGGAACATGTGTCGACGGCGACTGCCGTCTATGCGGGACTTATGCTCGGTTCACAGGCACCGGATGTGGATACCGTCCTGAAACTCAGAAACAACGCGGTCTATATCCGGAACCATCGGGGATTCACCCATGGGATTCCGATGGTCCTCGCCTGGCCGCTCATCATCTCGCTCCCCCTCTCGCTGATCCTGCCGGAAGCCAATCTTCTCCATCTATGGCTTTGGACACAGCTTGCGGTCTTTCTCCACGTGTTCGTTGACATTTTCAACTCCTACGGGACGCAGGCGCTCCGGCCGTTCTCGCAACAGTGGGTGGCACTCGGCGTCATCAACACCTTTGACCCGATCATTTTCTTTGCCCATATCGCGGCTTTGACCGCATGGTTTTTCGGGGCCGACCCGGTGCTGACGATGCTGATGCTGTATGCGTTGCTGACGCTTTACTATATCATCAGGTTTTCCGTCCAGACGGCAGTCCGCCATGCCGTCCGGAATACCATTCCGGATGCAGGCGACATCATCATTGCGCCGACGATGCGGTTTTACCAGTGGCGGATTGCCGCATGCTCCGACACTCACCACTACGTGGGCCGGGCATACGGCCGCTCCATCACCATCCTGGATAAATTCCCCCGCAGGCCGATACCGGAAAATGATCTCGTCAAGGTCGCTTTCGAAGACCCGAATTTCAGGGCATTCATTGCGTTCTCCCCGATTTACCGGTGGGAGATCACCGACCTCGGGTCCGTCTGTGAAGTGCGGCTGATCGACCTGCGCTACCGCAGCAAAGAATATTATCCGTTTGTCGCGGTTGCCCATATCGACGAGGACATGGAGATCCGCAACTCCTTCACCGGCTGGATCTTCAGTGAGGATAAGTTAAGGAAAAAATTAAGTTTCGCTCACGAAGAGGGCTGAAAACAAAAGCGCAAGCGCCCGCAAAGCAACGTACAAACTGGAATCCTTCTAAATGAGATAAAGGAAACACGGTGAGGTACGAACCGATGTTGACTTATCGCAGTGGAGAAGAGTGAAGTTTGCCAGTTGTTGGGCGCTGGAGCTGGATGTGGCCAAACGTGAATAATATGATTCGCAGAGTAAAGTTTTAGAATTCCCTTGGCTGCATGGGAAACCGCCGGACCGGGATGGCCTGGCGGTTTTTTTCGTGTGCGGATTCAGTGAAACGTCCCATCTTCACCAAGCAGTTCCCTGATTCTTGGGTTGGAGGCGACAAATTCGTCTAGCCGGCCTCCGTATGCATCGATCCATCTCAGAATCATCTGGGCGGACTGTTCTTCGTCCATCAGTCCGTACCCCGCCTTAGCATAGGAGGATTCGATGTCGGACACCATGAGTTCAATCCAGGTCCTCGCACTGTGTGCAGATAACTGGTCATTGCTTTCCATCAGTCGGGCAGCCAGACGTTCGGTCATATCCGGTGACATCCGGATCACTTCCCTTTCTTGAGATTCTGGAGCATCGAAATCGGCAATGCCTCTGTATGAAGTTCTCCGCCCAGGCGGTGGCCCCAGGCAAAGCGCCCTTTCAGGTAGTCCACCTGGAAAAAGTTCCCCTCATCACCGAGGATCCGGTACACTTCCCCAGGGATGATCTCTTTCGGGTCCATCATGTAAGCCTGCGCCATGAGGGCTTTCCTTTCGTATACCGCGAATTCATTAATGATGCCGAGCTGCTCGGCTTTGCGCGCTTTTTCTTTGAGACGGGCAATTTCCTGCCTGAGTTCATGCTCCGTCATCTCGCTATAGTTTTTCTCATTCATCTTCCGTTTCTTCCTCCTTAGCTTCGATGAACCGGCTGATCCGCTCCAGCGGTATTCCTTTCTGGTACATCGCCTGCTGCACGCGGCGCCGAAGTTCTCTCCCGCTGTGTTTTCTGCTGTATGTGCGCCATGCTTTTTCGCCCGTTTTCTCAGTCAGCTCGTCCCATGCCTCTTCTTCAGGCTCTAGCTCAGAGCCGATCCGCTCGATCGCCGTACTGATGACATCATAGGAATAACCCTTTCTCATCAGTGAATCCTGGATTTTCTGGCGGATCTGCTGAGGTGTCTTTCCGGATGAACGCGCAGCGACTTTCCTTGCCAGCTCTTCTGCCAGCTCCAGCTGTTCTTCCCCGGAAAACAACTCGAGCGCTTTTTCCTGGAGATCTTTGCTGATGCCTTTGCGGGCCATTTCCTGCCGGATCGCTCCGGGGCCTTTTTTGGCGGTTCGCTTGCGGGTCTCAAGCAACGCCTTTGAAAACGAATCATCATCCAGGAATTTCTGATCCTTCAGCTTACGGATTGCTTCAAGCGCGACCGCCTCACCAAATCCTGCCGCCATCAGTTTTTCCTTGACCTCATGCTCGCTCCGCATTCGGAAGCCGAGAAAGTGGAGAGCCTTATTATATGCTTTTCGTATTTCATCGCCGAAGATGATTTCGTCAATCTCCCAGTCGTCGAGCACCTTCCCCTTGGTCAGGCCAAACTGGATCAGCACCTGCTCATCGGCACTGAATGAATATTTTCCATCAAGGAATATATTATATCGTTCCGCATTGTTTTTCTGCGTGGAAATCTTGGTGATTTCGGGCATTTGCCGTACCCCCAGTCTTCCTTCCCATTATACCTGTTCGGCGGGATTCCTTCACTCATGCGGCATATGAGCGAAAACGGGTATACTGGTCAGAAATGGAGGGATGCGGATATGAGAGTGGCCATCGCGGGTGGAAGCGGATTTCTGGGTTCAGTCCTTATCAGATTACTGGAGGAAAACGGTCATGAGGCCATTATTTTGACAAGGCATCCGGACACTTCCGGCAATATCCGCATGGTCGGATATCTAAAGGACGGAGCCTTTCCTGAACGGGAACTAGGCGATATCGATGCCTTCGTCAACCTGGCCGGCACCTCGATCAATGCAGGCAGGTGGACGGAGCGACGGAAACAGGACATCCTTTCAAGCAGGATCGCAGCGACAAACGAAGTTATCAGGATCATCCGGGCAATGGAAAAGAAACCGGAAGTGCTTGTGAATGCAAGTGCTGTCGGTGTTTACCCGACGTCTGAAACCGCGATCTACAGTGAGGAAGGTCAGACCGGCAATGACTTTCTCGCGGATGTCGTGAAGACTTGGGAACACCGCGCATCTGAAGCCGGAAAAGAAGGTGTCCGGACCGTATTCATGCGTTTTGGCGTAATCCTTGGAAAAGATGAAGGGGCACTGCCGCTGATCGCCCTTCCCTACCGGTTGTTCGCCGGCGGAACAATCGGTTCCGGACGCCAGTGGGTCAGCTGGATCCACGTGCTTGATGCCGCACGTGCCATCCTTTTTGCGATCGAAAATAAGCAGGTTACGGGCCCGGTCAATACCGTCGCCCCCAATCCGCTCCGCATGAAAGAGTTTGGCAAGACGGTCGGCCGCGTACTCGGCAGGCCTCACTTTATGCCGGTTCCCGCGTTTGCTCTAAAAACGGCACTCGGGGAAAAAAGCCTTCTCGTCCTCGAGGGCCAGCGCGTCGCGCCAGCCAAGCTCGGCGCCCACGGTTTCCTTTTCCGATATCCTGAAGCGGAAGATGCACTCCGCGATATTTTTAAAAAAGAATAACCTGACGGATCCTGCGCAACCTACGAGAAAACGAAAGGTTGCGTTTTTATGTTCAGAAACCACATCGCCGGTTTCGCGCTGGCTGCGGTGCTGATTGCCGTTGGACTCGTGATTAGCCCCTTCACGGCAGAGGCCGGTGAGTTCCACTGGGGTTTTAAAAAGGCGACAGACGGTATTCCTCCGGATGCAGGCGCGGAGATGAACACTCTCCTCGAAAAAAACGGCGCCCTTTATAAAGGATCACCGGAGAAAAAGATCATCTATCTCACATTCGACAACGGCTATGAAGCAGGATACACCGAGTCGATCCTCGACACTTTAAAGAAAGAAGACATTTCGGCGACCTTCTTCCTCACAGGGCATTACCTGGAGAGCGCCGGAGACCTCGTCAAACGGATGGTCAAGGACGGCCATACAATTGGCAACCACTCTTACGGACATCCGAACATGGCAAAAATGTCACCGGCGGAGATGGAAGCCGAATGGAAAAAGTTCGATGACCGCCTCAAGGAGGTCGCCGGCGTCAAACGGACACATTATGCCCGGCCGCCGGAAGGCATCTTTAATGAGCAGGTGCTCAAGACCGGCAATAAGCTCGGCTACCGCCACATCTTCTGGTCAGTCGCATTTGTCGACTGGCACAGGGACCGTAAGCTCGGCGGCCAGTATGCTTACGGCGAGCTGATGAAACAGCTTCATCCGGGTGCCGTCGTCCTCATGCACACCGTCTCTCCTGACAACTCAGACGGACTCCCTGACTTTATCCGGGATGCAAAAAAGCAGGGCTACACATTCGGCACGCTGGACGAACTGGTGGAAGAGGCATTCATGCCGGACCTGTAAGTGAACAAGCAAACGGCAAGGACATTGGCGTCCTTGCCGTTTCTTTGGTCCCTATCACACCGCCGTTTGCTTCGGTTTCGTCTTCCCAAACAGGAATATGGCGAAAAGCGCTGCGACGAACAGCGAGATGAACGTCAGGTAGCCCGTACTTGATTCAACAATGATACCGCCCAGGATCGGCCCTGCAAGACTCCCTATGCTGAAAAAGATTCCGCACAGGAGATTGCCCATCGGCAAAAACGGCTTGGGCGTGAGGTCCGTCATGTAGGCGATGCCAAGCGTGAATGTGGAACCGACGAGCATGCCGGCAATCATAACCCCTGCCAGAACGCCCCATTCGCTGCTTCCGGCCAGACCGCCACCGAAAAATGCACCTGCCCCGCCGATCATGGCCAAAAGCAGCACATTGCGGCGGCCGATCCGGTCACTCAGCATTCCCAGCGGGATCTGCGACAGGATTGCACCTACCGAGAAGGACGCCAGGATGACCGAGACCATGCCGACATCGATCCCCGTCCGGAGGGCATACACCGGGTAGATGGCATTAAGTGAAGACTCCAGGAACCCGTAGCCAAACGGCGGGATAAATGCGACCCATGCGTACTTCATCGTCTCCAGCAACCTCTTGTGGATCGGCATCGCCGCCAGCTTTTCCTGTGCCGCATCAGGGTAGTCATTGTTCAAGAAAAAGACAAGTGACCAGGCAGCCAGACAGAGGACACCCGAGATGATGAACGGCAGCCCCTCGAAAATTCCGATGAGCGGCACGAAAAGCGGGCCGACCGCAAAGCCTGCACTGAACATGAGCCCATAGACGGCGATATTGCGCCCGAGCCTGGCCTGAGGCGAGGTGCTCGTAATCCATGTCTGGGTCGCGAAATGGAGGGCATTGTCCCCCATTCCGATCAACAGGCGGAGGAAAAACCAGAACGACACGCTTTTATATAGAGGAAACAACAGCAGCGCCAGGAAAACAGTCAGACCGCCCACGACAATGACAGGCTTATAGCCGAACCGCCGGAGCGGCGCTTCCATGAACGGGGAGATGAGCAAGGTCCCGATATAAAGAGCGGTCGCGTTGAGTCCGTTCAGTGTGGAGGAGATCCCGTCCTGTTCGAAAATGACAGAGATCAGCGGCAGGAGCATCCCCTGCGAGAACCCTGAGATGGACACGATAATGACGAGTATCCAGAATCTTGTCCTTCCAGATATTGTTGCAGCCAATGACAAAGCCTCCCGTGCCGTCATTCCATTCGAATCCGGCAGTAAAATCCTGTACAATTCTATCATACAAGGAGGGATCCAGATGAAGTATTCCATGACTGAACACGGTTTTGAGACCACCACTCAGTTCGGGACGCTGACCGTCTCGGCCAAAGATGAATACGGTTTCCGGCCTTACCAGCTGCTCGTCTCATCGGTGGCGGTTTGCAGCGGAGGAGTGCTGAGGAAAGTGCTCCAAAAAATGCGTATGCCGGCTGAGGACATCCAAATTGAGGTGAAGGAAGTCCGCCGTAATCCTGAAGTCGCCGATCGTGTGGAAAGCATCCATCTTCACTTTACAGTCAAAGGGCAGGACATCGATGAATCCAAAATGTCCCGCGCCATGGAGCTCACGGCTAAAAACTGCTCGATGGTCCAGTCCGTCAAAGACTCCATCGATATCCGGGAGACCTACGAGATCATCCGCTGATTTGCCTAAGACACAAGAAAGCCCAGTCCCTCCGGTGTTCCGGACGGCTGGGCTTCAGCTTTTATAACACCTATTTAAATTGTCCATTTTATCGCATCCATGGGGCACGTTCGCCCGTGAAATGTCCGAATCCCCTCCTTCGCTTTCGTTCAGGATTTCAATTCCGACTTTTTCACCTTGGCCTCCCCTCTGTTTTAAGGTTAAGTAGATGTTAACACGTTATTTAATTTTTGTAAATATTCTATTTATATTTTTTTTACAAATTCTTTTTATTTAATTTCTCTTCCTCGGGCATCGGCGACCGGGCCGCCGGGTAAAGGGAAAGATAAGCTTAACCTGCAGCTTTTCATGACGGGCGTTGATTCCCTCGCAATTTCCCTTTAAAATCAACTTTAGGAATTGAGGTGTACTGATGGAACCGAACGAACACAAGCAGCAGATGGACGTGCTGAAAGAACGGCTCAGCGACTTTCTTGACACGCTTGATCACCTGGAGCCGGAAACGGCCGATCTTGAAGAGATCGACCGGCTGATCCTGATGATCGATGAAATCGACGCCAAAGTGGCACAGCTTAAAAGCAGCGAAAACTGAAGCCGGGCAAAAACCGTGCCTCTGGAAGATGCCAAATGGTAAAATAAACTTATCAAAACGAGCCACAGCACCAAAAATAGGACGAAAGCTGGTTTCCCGACATGGGAAGCCGGCTTTTGTGCTATATGGGGAACTTTGATAACCACTCTCATTCTCATTGATAGGAGGGATTCTGTTGACAACCGCCAATCCGGCCGTCCACGCAAGCAAGGAACGTTTTTCTTGGCTGAACGGAGAAATGATCGCAGCATTGAGTTCAGGCATCCTGATCCTCATTGCTTACCTTGCAGGCGCAGCAGGTTTTGACACGGTCTCGGCCGGTATCTTCATCATTGCATTTGTCGTAGGTGGTTTTGCCAAGGCGAAAGAAGGCATCACCGAAACGATACGGAACAAAACACTGAATGTGGAAATTCTGATGATCCTCGCCGCAATCGGTGCGGCTTCCATCGGCTATTGGACAGAAGGCGCAATCCTCATATTTATATTCGCGGTGAGCGGTGCGCTCGAGACATACTCCATGGAAAAAAGCCGCAAAGAGATTTCCGCCCTGCTCAATCTCAAGCCGGAGGAAGCCTGGCGGCTGAAGGATGACGGTTCAACTGAACGCGTCGGTGTGGCGGACATCCGGGTCGGTGATTTTGTCCTTGTCCGCCCGGGTGAGCGGATTCCGGTCGACGGAAGCATCCTTAGCGGCATGAGTTCAGTCGATGAATCCGCCATCAGCGGTGAATCCCTGCCTCTTGAGAAAGGGCCTGACCACAAAGTGTTTGCCGGAACGGTCAACTTGAGCGGTGCGCTGAGCATCAAAGTCGACAAGCACAGTTCAGAATCCCTTTTTCAGAAAATCATCGACCTTGTGGAATCGGCACAAAGCGAAAAGTCGCCATCCCAGCAGTTTATTGAACGCTTTGAAAGTATCTATGTCTATGCCGTTCTTGGTGTCGTTGCTTTGATGATGGTCCTGCCCCATTACTTATTCGATTGGGACTGGACTATGACCATCTACAGGGCGATGGTACTCTTGGTCGTCGCATCCCCTTGTGCGCTCGTTGCTTCCATCATGCCTGCGACATTGTCCGCAATCTCCAACGGCGCCAGCCATGGGGTTTTGTTCAAGGGCGGCACCCACCTGGAAAGCCTCTCTTCCGTCAAAGTTATCGCCTTCGACAAGACCGGCACCCTGACGGAAGGACGCCCTGCTGTAACCGACCTGATCGTAATGGATGGCCTTGACAAGACCGAGACCCTCTCCATTCTCAGAACGATCGAGTCACTTTCCGCGCACCCGCTAGCTGTGGCTATCCAGTCATTTGCGGAACAAGAAGGTGCCGGATTGCTGAAGGGCATCGAAATCCGTGACATTCCGGGCTCAGGACTGGAAGCAGATTGGGAGGGCAAAACCTACCGCGTCGGCAAACCCGGCTTCGTCGGCAAAGCTGAAGCTGCCGCTTTTGCAGATGGCGCACTGGAACGGCTTGGGAATGAAGGGAAGACAGTTGTCTTCCTCCGCGACGAACATGGCATTCTAGCTCTGGCTGCACTAAAGGACACGCTTCGCCCAGAAGCTGTGCAGGCTCTGAACTCCCTTCGGGCCCTTGGCGTCCGGACTGTGATGCTGACTGGTGACAATGAACAGACGGCACGGGCCATCGCAGAAGAAGCCGGAATCGATGAATACACCGCGGAATGCCTTCCGGAGACGAAAGTGGCCAGATTGAAAGAACTTGAGAAAACGTACGGAGCTGTCGCAATGATCGGGGATGGAATCAATGACGCGCCTGCACTCGCCACCTCAACAATCGGAATCGCCATGGGTGACGGTACGGGAGTGGCTCTCGAGACAGCGGATGTTGTCCTCATGAAAAATGATCTGCGGCGACTGCCCTATGCCCACAGGCTCTCCGGCAGAATGAACCGGATCATAAAGCAGAACGTCATTTTTTCAATCTCGGTGATCCTTCTGCTGATCATGTCCAACTTCCTGCAGGTCATCGACCTCCCGCTCGGCGTACTCGGCCATGAGGGCAGTACGATTCTTGTCATCCTCAATGGCCTCAGGCTGCTGAAAAACGGTGACTGAAACAATAAAAAAGCGGCGTTGCCGGGGTTATGTCCCGACAGCGCCGCTTTTGGCTTTCGCTTCTTTTTCTTCCCGTCTTTCCTGCGTAACAGCATTTACTTGTCCGCCGAGAATCAAGATGATTGCGGAGAAGTACATCCACACCATTAAAACAATGATTCCCCCGATGCTGCCGTACGTGTTTGAGTAGTTGGCGAAGTTCCCGACATAGAACGAGAAAGCCAGTGAGGATAGAATCCAGCCGACTGTGGCGAAAACCGCTCCAGGTATTGCATCCCTGATCCTGATCTTTGCGTTGGGCACCAGCCAGTAGATCAGCGTGAACACCACGAAGATGAGGAGAGGCGGAATGGTCCATCGAATGCTGTTCCACACTGTCAGAAATGCTTGATCAAGCCCCATGTAAGAGAAAATCGTGCGGCCGATCTGCTCACCGAATACCGGCAGGACCAGTGCCACCGCAACCACCGCGATCAGCATCAGCGTAAAAACGATAGACAAAGCACGCTTCTTGATGAATGACCGCTTCTCAACCGAGAAGTAGGACTGGTTCAACGCACGGGTCAGCGCATTCATGCCGTTGGATGCAGACCAGATCGTCCCGATGATACCGACCGAGAGCAGGCCGCCGCTCCGGTTGTTCAGCACCTCGCCCAATGTGCTCTCGACGATGTTATATACATTCGTCGGTGCATACTCTTTGATAAAGTCGAAAAGCGCCGATTGATCGATGTTCAGGTAAGGCAGCAGCGTCAGCATGAAGATGAGGAGCGGAAACAGCGAAAGCAGAAAGAAGTAGGCGAGCTGCGAGGCGAGCCCGACAACATCCACCAGCTTGATCCTGGTGACCAGCTCCTTAAAGAAACCCTGACGCGTCGTTACATCGAAACGGTCAAGATCGCCCTCGTTTACATCTGCAACAAACCCCATCACTTTGTCTTTGAGGCTGTCGTCACCGCCGTCCGGCTTTTCCGAACCTGGGCTCACCTTCTTGTTATCCGCCATCTGTCATCCGCCCCCTTTTCCCCGCATCAGTTTTTCTGGGTATACTCCTGTGCTTCGCCGGCAACCTGTCCTTCACGGTATGCCTCTTCCGGCACGAACGTGCCCTTTGACGTGCCGCCGTCTGCCGCACCGCCGTCGACCTGTCCTTCCGCATAGGCTTCATCCGGCACGAAAGTCTCGTCAGTGCCCGGATGGCCGCCCTTGATTGCTTCTGAAGCCATCTGCTTGTAGTCATCCTTCGCTTCCATGACAGCGTCCTTCGAATCTACAAACGCCGTCTTCGTGTCATCCACAAGTGTCTTCACGGTCGGAGTCAGCTGCTTCAGTTCTGCTGCCTTTGACTGAAGGTATTGTTTGTCCGAATCAAATTGCTCATAAAGTGCTTTCAGCTTGTCAGATTTGTCCTGGATTTTCCAACGCAGGACATCCGGGTTCTTCATGTAATATTTTGCGTCATCACCGAGCCCTTTGGCACGGCGTGACATTTCGGAACGGGTCGTTTTGTCGAACATGCTGACGACCGCACCTGCGAGCGCGCCGATGAGTACCAACTTTCCAAACTTGCTTCCTGCCATCTGCAATCCCTCCATCACTTTTGTTTAGTCAATTTGCATACTCCATTATACCCTCACATTTCCGGGTACAAACAATCAGCCCCGGCGCCCATTTTTTAAAATAGGTCTTGACTGCAAGCTGGAACTTTCGGAATATTAGAGAAAGGGGTGATATAGAACAGCTGCCTCTAAAAAAACAGGAAACAAAGGGGGAACGGAAAATGGAAGCAGTAGAGAATCTGTTGGGCTCGCTCAGCAGCCTGGTTTGGGGGCCATGGCTGCTTGTACTGCTCGTCGGTACGGGAATCTACCTCACGTTCAGGCTCGCATTTATTCAGGTACGGTTACTTCCTTATTCTCTGAAACAGGTATTTTCCCGCAAGCATGACAAAAAAGCGGAAGGCGATATTTCACAATTCCAAGCACTGATGACCGCCATGGCAGCGACTGTCGGAGTCGGCAACATCGTCGGGGTCGCGACTGCTGTTGTGCTCGGCGGACCGGGTGCGATCTTCTGGATGTGGCTGGCCGGATTCTTCGGAATGGCCACCAAGTACGGTGAAGCGATCCTCGCCGTAAAGTACCGGACAAAAGATGCCAACGGCCAGATGGCCGGCGGGCCGATGTACTATCTCGAACATGGTCTGAAAGCACGCTGGCTCGGAGTAAGCTTTGCCTTGTTCGGCACACTTGCTGCTTTCGGCATCGGGAACGGAACCCAGTCCAAAGCAGTAGCAGACGCCATGAACATGAACTTCAACACGCCATACTGGGTCACAGGCCTAGTCCTGATGATTGTTGCAGGACTCGTCATCCTTGGGGGAATTAAGACGATCGGCCGGGTGGCAGCATTCTTCGTTCCGATCATGGCTCTTTTCTACTTTATCGCCGGCGCCATTATCATGGTGACGAACTTCGAACTCGTTCCGGGTGCATTCGCTACCATCTTCTCGCATGCATTTGGTGTTGAGTCGATTGCAGGCGGCGCTGTCGGCGCAGCCATCCGCTTCGGTATTGCCCGCGGCCTCTTCTCGAACGAGGCAGGCCTCGGATCCGCTCCGATTGCCGCTGCCGCGGCACGCACGGATATGCCTGGCCGCCAGGCCCTAGTCTCAATGACGCAGGTTCTTTTCGATACTTTAATCATCTGCTCCATCACAGGCGTGACCATCGTGATGTCGGGTACCTGGCAAAATGAAGGCGCAGAAGCGGGCACGCTCACGGCAATGGCATTCGGCACATTCTTCGGGGATGCAGGCCAGTATATCGTCGGCATCGGCATCGTGTTCTTTGCCGCTTCCACCATTTTCGGATGGGCCTATTACGGTGAGAAATGCTTCCAGTATCTTTTCCCGAATCCAAAATTGCTCAAGTTCTACCGGCTGGTGTTCGTGGTTGTTGTATTCTTCGGCGCTACCGCGACACTTGATGTGGTCTGGCTCTTCTCCGATGTTATGAACGGCCTCATGGCCATCCCGAACCTGATCGGTCTCCTCGGCCTGTCCGGTGTCATCGTTGCAGAGACCAAGCGTTTCCAGAAAAAGATCCAGGAAGAAAAAGAGGCTGCACTGGCAGCTGTTCCTGCCGTCGACTCTGCAAACGACTAATCTGTGATTTAAACAGCCCCGTGTGCTTC
>NZ_JCAXEU010000025.1:0-28013 GCF_059758705.1 Bhargavaea sp. GQ12 | reverse complement strand
TGTTTTCGGAAAATCTGTGCCGCTCTAATTCTTTCTCCGGCTTTTGTATAGAAAATTTAATTATGTTTAACTCTCTGAATAATGGGTAAACACTATCTATGTAACTAAAGAAACGGATGGTGACTGCAGATGGCTATGACAATCAAAGCAGAAAAACGGGAAAAATCAGGACGTTCCGGTCTGACCGGACTCCGCACTGAAGGATATGTACCGGCAGTGGTGTACGGATATAAACTGGAAAGTGTGCCGGTCGCAATCCGCGAGAAAGATCTGATGATGACCCTGCGCGATGAAGGCCGAAATGCGGTATTCCAGCTTGAGGTCGACGGCAAGAAAGTCAATGCGGTACTGCATGACTATCAGACAGATGTGATGAAGGGCGAGTTCAAGCACGCCGACTTCCTCGCCATCGACATGAACACCGAAATGGAAGCTGAAGTGAATGTCTCGCTTATCGGCGATGATGTGGCACCGGGCATCAAAGAAGGCGGCGTCCTCAGCCAGCCGTTCTGGACGGTCAACATTTCGGCCAAGCCTTCAGACATGCCGGAATCGCTTGAAGTCGACGTCTCGGAAATGGCTGTCGGTGACACCCTCACGGTCGGTGATATCAAGTCCAAGTGGGGTGTGGATGTAACCGATGAAGATGATAAGGTACTAGCTACAATCACCGCACCGCGTGTTGAACAGGCGGAAGACGACGCGGAAGAAGGAGCGGCCGATCCGGAAGCCGGAGCGGATGCAGAAGCAGGCGGCGGAGCGGACGAAGCTCCAAAGGAAACGGAATAAGAACTGTAGAAGGATTGTCCGATTGCGGGCAATCCTTTTTGCCTGCCCGCCTGCCGGAATCATGGTAAAATGGAAAGCATCATTGCCAAGAGGAAGATGTCCATGAAACTAATCGTCGGGCTCGGCAACCCGGGCAAGCAGTATGAACAGACCCGCCACAATATCGGCTTCCACGCCATCGACCGGCTTGCGGACCGATGGAATGTCCCGCTCAACCAAACCAAATTCAACGGCATGTATGCGACAGCGCATCGGCCGGAAGGAAAGGCGCTGCTCGTCAAGCCGCTTACGTACATGAACCTCTCGGGAGAATGTATCCGCCCGATGATGGATTATTTCGGCGTCGCAGAAGAAGACCTGATTGTCATCTACGACGACCTGGACCTCCCTCCGGGCAAGCTCAGGCTCCGGCAAAAGGGCAGCCCCGGCGGCCATAACGGAATGAAGTCGATCATTCAGCATATCGGCACGCGCGAATTTGACCGGGTGAGGATCGGCATCGGCCGGCCCGACGTTCCGATGGCTGTGACCGATTGGGTGCTCGGCCGCTTCAGTGATGAAGAGGTTCCGGTCATGAGAGAAGCCGCGGATCGTGCGGCAGACGTCTGCGAGGCGGCCCTCGCACGCCCATTTCTCGATGTCATGAATGAATTCAACGCCAAGTGAGGCATAGCGCCCGCCGCTCCTGTCTATACTGATGGGAAAGGAAGGGGGCGCATGCATGGCGATCCGGTACCGCTGCCGCCATTGTGAGACGGAGATTGGCAAGCTTCCGTTCGGCTCCGCCGACGAAGCGAGAACCCTTCTCCGGCTTGGTGAAGAGGAAGCGGAGGAATTTATCCTGGAAGGGGACGATGGGGACGCGACGGTCCAGTGCATCTGCAATGACTGCGAGCAGTCACTGGACCGCTTTCCCGACTACTACTCCCTGCAGAAATGGCTGCAATGATGCCGTTGCTTTGGCACCCGCCGGTGTCCAAGGCTTTTTCTGCGTTTGGGAGACACCGGCCATGACGCACCGGAATCCGACTATTTTCCCGCAGAACGGGAATCTGATAAATCAAGAATGCTTGTTTTTCTGAAAGGATGGAACCTATGGAAGAGTTACTCGATGTACTGGCCGGAGGAGGGGAGATTGCGGACCTCCTGGGCGATCTGAAGGGTGGCCGTGACCGGCAGCTGGTTACAGGCCTTGCGGGCGGCGCGCGTGCCGCCCTGTTTGCGTTGGCGGCGAAGGAGACGGGCCGGCCCGTTCTCGTCATCGAGCCGAATATGCTCCAGGCGCAGCGCACGTATGAGGATCTTGTGCGGCTGTCGGGGGAAGATGCGGTCCGCCTTTATCCCGCTGATGAGCTGACGGCGGCGGAGCTGTCCGTGGCAAGCCCGGAACTCCGGGCGCAGCGCATCGAGGCGCTGGACCGCCTTATGCGGGACGGCTCCGGTATTTTCGTCACGCCGATTGCAGGACTCCGCAAATTGCTCCCCGCACAGGCGGATTGGGAACATGCCGCACTTACAGCGGAGACCGGCGATGAGATTGATCCTGCCGGATGGGCGGCAAACCTTGTCGCAATGGGCTTTTCGCGCCAGCCGATGGTGACATCCCCGGGCGAGTTCGCTCTCCGGGGCGGCATCCTGGATATTTACCCGCTCGACCGGGAAGAGCCTGTCCGGATCGAGCTGTTTGATACGGAGATCGACTCGATCCGCACCTTCTCAGCGGACGACCAGCGCTCCACGGGACGGCTGGATAAGGTCAGGATCCTTCCGGCCCATGAATTCACCTGGCCGGCGGAGAAGCTTGCCGTCACGGCGAACCGCCTGGAACAGGCGCTTGCAGCGAGCCTGAAGAAAGTGAGCGATGAGGCTGCAAGGGAAGCGCTCCTCGAAAACATATCTTCGGATATCGAGCTCATGAAGGGTGGAGACATCCCGGAAGGTGTGATGAAGTATGCATCTCTCGCAGGTGAGACGGCATTTCTGGGCGATTATTTCCCTCAAGAAGGCATCCTGTTCTATAACGAGGCAGGAAGGATCATCGAGGTCGCCGAGTCGCTGGAGCGCCAGGAAAGCGAGTGGCACACCGAGATGATCGCCCAGGGAAAGCTGGTCCATGAGGCGCGTCTCAGCCATACATTCAAAGAGATCGACGCGATGGCCGGACAGAAAAAAGTGTATCTGTCCCTGTTCTCGAGATCACTCCCGGGCCTGGTCCTGAAAGATACGGTGCAGATTTCCTGCAAGCCGATGCAGCAGTTCCACGGCCAGATGAACCTTCTGAAGTCGGAAGCCGAGCGCTGGCAGGCCGGCGGCTTCACTGTGCTCCTGCTTGCTGACGGAAGGGAGCGGCTTGAGAAGATCCGCTCCATCCTTGGAGACTATGGCATGGAAGCGGATATTCCCAAAGAAGGAACAGTACCGGGGCCCGGTATCCACCTGATCGAAGGTGACCTGTCCGACGGCTTTGAGCTGCCGCTCCGGCAGATCGCCGTCGTGACGGACAGCGAACTCTTCAAGCAGCGCTCCCGCAGAAAGGCGCGGCCGCAGAAGCTGTCGAACGCCGAGCGGATCAAGAGCTATTCGGAGATCAAACCGGGCGACTACGTCGTCCATATCCAGCATGGTATCGGAAAATACATCGGCATCGAAACACTTGATGTCGGCGGTACGCACAAGGACTATCTGAACATCAGTTACCGTGGGGACGACAAGCTGTACGTGCCGGTCGACCAGATCGACCAGATCCAGAAGTATGTCGCCTCGGAGGACAGGGAACCGAAAATCCACAAGCTCGGCGGCACCGAGTGGAAAAAGACGAAAAGCAAGGTATCGAAGGCGGTCAAGGATATCGCCGACGACCTCATCAAGCTGTATGCCAAGCGCGAGGCCGAAAAAGGCTTTGCCTTCTCGCCGGACGACGATCTCATGCATTCGTTCGAGGCGACATTCCCGTATGAGGAGACAGACGACCAGCTGAGATCGATCGAAGAGATCAAGCGGGACATGGAGCGCGAGCGCCCGATGGACCGGCTGCTCTGCGGCGATGTGGGATACGGCAAGACGGAAGTCGCGATCCGTGCCGCCTTCAAGGCGGTCGGCGACGGCAAGCAGGTGGCTTTCCTCGTTCCGACGACGATCCTCGCCCAGCAGCATTTCGAGACGATGAAGGAGCGCTTTGCCGGCTTCCCGGTCGAAGTCCGAATGCTGAGCCGGTTCGGCACGAGAAAAGAGCATCAGGAAACCGTCAAAGGCCTGAAAGACGGTACAGTCGACATCGTGGTCGGCACGCACCGCCTCCTTTCAAAGGATGTGGAATATCGCGATCTCGGCCTGCTCATCGTTGATGAGGAGCAGCGCTTCGGTGTCACGCATAAAGAGCGCATCAAGCAGATGAAGGCGAATGTCGATGTCCTGACGCTGACGGCGACCCCGATCCCGCGTACGCTCCATATGTCGATGATCGGTGTCCGGGACCTGTCCGTCCTGGAGACGCCGCCGGCAAACCGTTTCCCGGTCCAGACCTATGTCATGGAATACAGCGGCCCGCTGATCAGGGAAGCGATCGAACGCGAGATGGCGCGAGGCGGTCAGGTATTCTATCTGTACAACCGCGTCGAGGACATGGCGAGGAAGGCCGAGGAGATCCAGATGCTCGTGCCGGAAGCCCGCATCGCGACCGCACACGGCCGCATGTCCGAAACGGAACTTGAAGCGGTGATCCTCGCTTTCCTGGAAGGGGAGTACGATGTCCTGGTGACGACGACGATCATCGAGACCGGCGTAGACATCCCGAACGTCAATACGCTCATCGTCCATGATGCAGACAGGATGGGCCTCGCCCAGCTGTATCAGCTGAGGGGGCGTGTCGGCCGGTCGAACCGCGTCGCCTATTCATACTTCCTCTATCAGCGCAATAAAGTTCTGTCCGATGTGGCGGAAAACCGCCTGCAGGCGATCAAGGAATTCACCGAGCTCGGCTCCGGCTTCAAGATCGCGATGCGCGACCTGTCGATCCGGGGGGCAGGGAACCTGCTCGGCGCCCAGCAGCATGGCTTTATCGATTCAGTCGGATTTGATATGTATTCGAAGATGCTCGAAGAGGCGATCGAGGAAAAACGCGGAAACGGCAAGGAAGAGGACGTCCCGGATGTCGAAGTGACGCTGCACATCGACGCGTACTTCCCGGACAGCTTCATTCCCGACGGCTTCCAGAAGATCCAGATGTACAAGCGGGTCAAGGCGGTCGCAAGCGAAGAGGATTATTCGGAGCTCGTCGATGAGATGGCAGACCGATTCGGTGACCTGCCGCTCGAGGCGGAGCAGCTCCTGAAAGTCGCACTGATGAAAGTGTGGGCACGCGATGCCGGCGTGGAATCGATCAAGCAGCAGGGTGACCGGGTGATCATCTCTTTCACAAATGCGGGAACGCAGCAGGCGGACGGGGCGAAGATCATGGAAGACACGCTCCAGTACGGCCGCGCTGTCGGTTTTCATGTGGAGGATGGTCGGCTGCTCCTCACCGTCGACGGGTCGAAAACCCGAAAAAAGACGCTGTTTGATGTGCTGGAAGGCGTCATGAAAATTTTGCCGGAAGCGAAAAAACAGGAAGCGTGACCTATACACAGGGTGGGATTGCATAAATTGGCTAAACGTGATGCATAATAAGCGCGAAGACCTATCCGAACTTCGAAAGCGAGGCATCACGAATGAGAGCAACTGGTATCGTCAGGAGGATCGACGACCTCGGCCGCATAGTTATCCCAAAGGAAATCCGGCGCACGATGCGCATCAGGGAAGGCGACCCGCTTGAGATCTTCACCGACCGGGACGGGGAGGTCATCCTGAAAAAGTATTCCCCGATTAGCGAGTTGGGCAGCTTTGCACAGGAATATGCTGAGACGCTGTACGAAACATTGGGAACGCCGGCACTCATCAGTGACCGCGATGAAATGATCGCCGTCGCCGGCCTCCCGAAAAAGGATTATCTGGGCAAGAGGATCTCCGGTGAACTGGAGGAAGTCATGCTCGGCCGCTCGATTGTCACGGAGAAAAATGAAAAATCCCTGGAGTGGGTTCCGGGTGTCAACGAGCAGATCAAGTCATCATGCATTTGCCCGATCGTTTCGGGCGGCGACTCGATCGGCGCCGTCTACCTGCTGTCGAAAGTCCACTTTATCGGCGACCCCGAAGTGAAGGCCGCGGAAACCGCCGCCCACTTCCTCGCCAAGCAGATGGAGCCGTAATCGCCAACAAATGCAAAGAACGGGGAATGCCCCGAATAGAATGGCCAAAGGGCCGTCGCATTTGCCGGATATCACCGGCGGAGCGGCGGTTTTTTGTATGGGAGCCATATGGCGGGTACTCGCAGTGGCAGGCAGATGTTCCGTTTTGCCGGCGTGCTATAATGGGGATATTCTTGGAAAGAAGGAAGCCTGAAGCATGCAACAGCAATGGAACATGAAGACCTTCATGAAAGGCGCGGCGCTTTTGGCGGCGGCCGGCATCATCGTCAAAATCCTGAGTGCGGTTTACCGCATCCCGTTCCAGAACCTGGTCGGCGACAAGGGGTTTTATATATACCAGCAGGTGTACCCGTTCATCGGCGTCATCACGGTGTGGACATCGGCAGGGTTTGCGGTTGCCGTATCCAAGGTGATGGCGGACCGGGATCGCGCAGAAAGCGGCGCCGTCATGAGGATTGCGCTGGCATGCCTTGCTGTGGTGTCCGGCGCAAGTTTTCTTGTACTGTTTTTGGGCGCAGAGATGATTACCGGTTGGATGGGAGACCGGCAACTGGCCCCGCTTCTGCGGGCCGGATCGCTTGTCATCCTGTTCATGCCGGTTCTCGCGCTTCTGAAGGGGGTCTACCAGTCGGAAGGCCGCATGGCCCCGGTCGCGGGCGCCCAGGTGGCCGAACAGGCGGTACGGGTGACGGTCATCCTGACGGGCACTCTCATCGTCGTCTCGGCCGGTGCCTCACTTTATATGGCAGGGCAGATGGCGATGTGGGGAGCGGTCGCAGGCGAGGCGGCAGGCGTCCTTCTTCTGTTTGCCCTGTTCAGGAAGTGGACGGGCCGCCCGGACTTCCGTGACCGTTCAACATCGGTCCGCGCCTGGCCCGTAGTAAAGGAACTGACGGCCATCAGCCTCGCCGCGAGCCTGAGTTCGCTGATTCTGCTTTTCTTCCAGATGGTCGACTCGTTCACGGTATTCAACCTGATGGCGGAAACGATGGAGCGGGAAACCGCGATGGAGGCGAAGGGCGTGTATGACCGGGGCCAGCCGCTTGTCCAGATGGGCATTTTGCTTGCCTCGACCCTATCCTTGTCGATCGTGCCGCTTGTCGCGGCCCACACGGCAAAACAAAAAGGCAGAACGGCCGAGCCTTTTATCCGACTGGCCTGGAGGCTCGCCTTCCTGTTCGGCTGGGCAGCGGCACTCGGACTGATCCTCGTCCTGCCGTATGTCAATGAAATGCTGTTCGAAACCCGGAGCGGCTCCGCAGCCATCATGGTGTTTTGTATCCAGATATTCGAGCTGTCGCTGATTTTGCCGCTAATGGCAGTTTTGCAGGGGCTGGGCCGGGTAAAGGTGCCGGCGCTCCTGCTTTTGCTGGGCCTCGCGGTCAAGACGGCGGCCAACTGGGTGCTCGTGCCGCAGATGGGCATCCTCGGTGCCTCCATTGCGGGAGTTGCCGGATTTGCCGCAGCCGGTGCCGGAATACTGATCTACTTCAAGAAAGTGTGGCAGGTGCGTCTGGCAGAAGGCAGGTTTTACCTGATGATCGCGATGGCATCACTGATGATGGCGGCAGTCCTTATTCCGTGGATGCTCCTGGCCGACGTCTGGCTGTTTGACGGGCTCCCCGGGCGGATCGGCGCAACATTTACCGCGCTTACCGGAGTCGCAATCGGTGCTTCTGTGTTTCTTGCGGTCATCGCGAGGACACGTGTGCTGTCGGAGCGGGAGTGGTACCTGATCCCGTTCGGGCGCAGGCTCGCCGCACTGCAGCTGTTTTTGAACAAACCCAAGAGGAAGTGATCCCATGAAGGAAATTACCGTGATCGGCCTCGGTGCATCCGGCCTCGACGGATTGCCGCTCGGCGTCTACAGGAAGCTGAAAAACGCCGGGCTTGTCCATGTCAGGACGGCCGACCATCCAGTTATCGCTGAACTCGAGGCGGAAGGCATCACGTTCCGCACATTTGATGACGTCTACCGGAAGCATGACACCTTCCCGCCGGTTTACCGGGAAATCGCGGACACGCTCCTGGCGCTGGCCGAAAAAGAACCGGTCATTTATGCAGTGCCCGGCCACCCTCTCGTCGCAGAGCAGACTGTCCAGCATCTGGTTGAGGCAGAGCGGGAAGAAAAAGTCCGCCTGCACATTGAAGGCGGCCAGAGCTTTCTCGATCCGGTGTTTAATGCGCTCCGGATCGACCCGATCGACGGCTTTCAGCTTCTTGATGGCACGGAGATGCACCGGGACGATGTAAAGATGAACCAGCATGTCCTGATTGCGCAGGTGTATGACGCGTTCAGCGCATCTGATGTGAAGCTCACACTTATGGAAAAGTATCCGGACGACCATCCGGTGACGATTGTGACAGCTGCGGGCTCACCTGAAGAAAAGCTTGTCACCGTTCCGCTTTACGAACTGGACCGGACGGTGGAGACCAGCAATCTGATGACGGTCTATGTTCCTCCTGCCGGCCAGCTTGAAGGCCGGCTGAAGGAATGGGACGCGTTCCGCGAGATCATCCGGATCCTGAGAAGTCCGGATGGCTGCCCGTGGGACCGGGAACAAACCCATGAGTCGCTCAGAAAGTACATGATCGAAGAAGCGCATGAGCTCGTCCAGGCAATTGATGACGGTGACGATGACGGCATCATCGGCGAATTGGGCGATGTGCTTCTGCAGGTGTTCCTCCACGCGCAGATCGGCGAGGACGACGGTTACTTCCAGATGGAGGATGTGCTCGAAACGGTGGCGGAAAAGATGATCCGCCGCCATCCGCATGTGTTCGGAGATGCAGACGCTGAGGATGCCGATGCCGTAGTCAGCAACTGGCAGGCGATCAAGGAGAAGGAAAAGACCGGTTCGGCCGGCTCGGTCCTGGACGGTCAGGAACGCTACGCGTCCTCCCTCCTTACGTCATACAACTACCAGAAGGAAGCCGCCAGGCACGGATTCACCTGGCCGGACGAGGCGGGAGCCTGGGAGAAGTTTGACGAGGAATGGCAGGAATTCCGTGAGGCCGCGGAGAATGGGGGAGAAGGCGAGCGGACCGATGAGTTCGGCGACGTGCTCTTCACGCTCGTCAATCTCGCCCGCTATTACAAGGTGTCGCCCGAAGAGGCGATGGCCGGCGCCAACCGCAAGTTCAGAAGGCGCTTTACCCATGTCGAAAAACGGGTCCGGGAAGGCAGGGGCCGTTTTGCAGACTACACGCTCGACGAACTCGATGCGTTCTGGGACGAAGCGAAACGATTGGAGAGGATGTAAGTGAGACTCGATAAATTCCTGAAAGTGTCCCGCCTTATTAAACGGCGCACGCTCGCAAAGGAAGTGGCGGACCAGGGCCGCATCACGATTAACGGCAAAAAGGCCAAGGCATCAAGCGTTGTCAAAGAAAATGATGAGCTTGCCATCCGCTTTGGCCAGAAACTGGTCACCGCCCGGGTGGACATGCTGAAGGACTCTGTAAAAAAAGATGAAGCCGGCAACATGTTCACGATCCTGAAAGAAGAAAAACTTGAAAAAGTCGAACCCGAATTCATCGACGACGAAGACTGACAGAAACCGGCCCGGAGCGCATCCAGCGTTCCGGGCCGGTTTTTGCTTCCAGCCGCCCGGGTCATGTTTCCCCGCGTCCGCTCATACAATGCGTTGAACGGACAAGGACAAGCGAAAAGGGGGAACGAACAGATGCAGATCGAACAGACGGACAATCCGGGCACCGCCTACCAGATTCCATCGGGCGACCACCACGTGTCACTCCGCAACCGCAAGAGGATGGACCTGACATCGGTGAAAGCGATCGACCGATTCGACCAGGAAGAATTCATCGTGCGCACCTCTCAGGGCCAGCTCCAGATCCGGGGGGACGGGCTCCGCATCGTCCACCTAGATGTGGACAAGGGCCTTCTCACCCTCGAGGGAACCGTGAAAGTGCTCCAGTACGAAGATGAAGACGGCCATTCGCGGAATATCCTTACCAAGTTATTCGGATGATCGTTTCCCATCAGCTGCTCAGCCTGCTGGCCATGGTCGGGACAGGCATCCTCGCCGCTGCCGTCATCGACATGATCCGGACGGCGGGCGGCGGCACCCGGGCCGGCACCGCCATCGAACTGATGGCGTGGCCGCTTTTGGGGTTGGCCGCATTTTCCGTCCTGTTCGCGGTGCGGTCCGGCGAATGGCGGCTTTATGACCTGCTTGCCCAGCTGCTTGGCGTCCTGCTCTATGAATCTTCACTTCACCGCCCGTTCCGGTTTGCCGGGCGCCTCCTCACCGTGCTGGTCATCCGGCCCATCCTCTTCCTGCTGGACCTCGTCTGGAGGGTGGTTGCCTTTATAGTCGGTATCCCGCTTAAGCTGATTCTCATGCTGATCCGGTTTCTGCTGCGTCCCTTCCGGAGGCCGGCCCGGGCAGTGCGCAGGAAAGCGGGAACCTTGTCAAGAAAAGTTCGCCGCAAGTTCGCCGGTCTCCCCTTAAAAAAGAGGTCCGCATGAGGTATAATGGATGAATCATGCGCTCCGACGCAGGCAGGGGGACCGAGGATGGAACAGAAAAGCAGGCAGGCAAACAGTCATGGGCCCGTCACACCGATCCAGACCGAATATGTCCGGGCCCGGGAACGCAAGGAACAGATCAAGAAAGCGCGGAAAATCCGGCTCTACCGGAGACTGGCCGTCTTCGCCGTCATCGCTGCGCTGACGTTCGGGTGGATGGGCTGGTCGCTCATCGAGAAAAACCAGGCCATCGCCGCCAAGCAGGAAGAGAAAAAAGCCGCCTTGGCGGAACTGGAGAAACTCCAGGAAGAAGGCGCAGCCCTGGAACTTGAACTTGAAAAACTTGACGACCCGGAATACATCGCCAAGCTCGCCAGGAAGGAATACCTCCTGTCCGAAGAAGGCGAAATCATCTTCACCCTCCCGGACGAGGAGAAAAAAGACAAAGATAAAAAAGACGGCGACTCCGAGGAGTAACACGTCATTTATAAAAAGCTCTGTTATTGGCGAGTGTACTGAAAAAGTAAAAGTGCTGATTTCCGTTCCAGGTCCTCTATGGTGAGTTTTCCAGTGGCCTCTTTACCGGCGGGTGTTTATTAACCATTAATTGGAGTGAAGGGCGGTGACTCCTGCGGAAAAGGAAGAGCGGAGAGACCCTGAAAGGGGCCCGATGCCTTCCCCGCGGAAAGCTTCCGCCCGTAACGGAAATCAACAGCCGGTCCTAAAGCAGAGATAGATAAGGGGGACAGCAGCGGCCCGGGAATGACCGGAGTAGCCGCTGCTGTTTTTAATGAGAAAGCTCCTCTGAAACTCGGCACCTGCCAAGAAAAACGTCCGATTCATTGACACTCTTTGATTGTTGGTTATAATTAGGTTAAGGGACTTGGTCTGTCAAGACCCGGAATATGTATGCATGGCTGTATGAACAGCCCGCTTAATCTTTAAGGAGGAGCATTTTTTTTATGTCAATTGAAGTCGGCAGCAAGGTACAGGGAAAAGTAACAGGAATCACCAACTTCGGGGCATTCGTTGAGCTGCCTAACGGAAAGACTGGCCTGGTCCACATCAGTGAGGTTGCAGACCACTACGTCAAGGACATCAATGAACTGCTCAAGGTCGGCGATACCGTAGAAGTTAAAGTGATGAATGTCGGCAATGATGGCAAAATCGGCCTGTCGATCCGCAAGGCGAAGCCTGAAGCGGAACGTCCACAGCGTCCGGAACGCCCATACCGCCCGCGCGGCGGCAACCGCGGCGGCAGCGATCATGGCCGTGTAGGAAAAGAAAACTTCGAGCAGAAGATGGCACGGTTCCTGAAGGACAGTGAAGACCGTCTGTCCACGCTCAAACGCGCAACAGAGTCCAAGCGTGGCGGCCGCGGTGCGAGAAGAGGCTGACTTGCTGACTGCTTCGACCAAAAAAAATCTCTGATATAGATGGCCCGGGAACAGCCCGGGCGCGCTTCGGCGGCCTGACGGATCCATTCCGTCAGGCCGCTTTTTGCTGTGGGCTAATTGGGTTTCAATCGGGAGAGCGACATGGACATGGCGAACCGAAGTCCGCCACAAGCGGCCCATCCTCCGCCATCCGCCAACGTTCCGCATGAACCAGTCCGTACCGCGCACCGGACACAAAAAAACCGGCCCTCCCCGAATGAGAAGGACCGGTTTTCGTATAGCGGCGGAGGGGATCGAACCCCCGACCTTACGGGTATGAACCGTACGCTCTAGCCAGCTGAGCTACACCGCCGTGTTTGCGACACTACCATATCATACAGAGCGGCAGACCATGTGTCAATCTTTTTTTGGCTAAATCAAATAAAACCTCTCCCGCAAGAATCGCCGTTTTCCCGCCAACTTCCGCGTATACGGAAAATTCCCAAAAAGAGGCCGAATCCGTCGAAAGTTTCTCCGGCGCGGTTGCCAGGAACAGACAAACTTCCGTGGATCGCCTCGGTATACTCAGGACACTCGATTCGAGATAAGGGGGAATCCAAACATGAGATTATTGGGGAGTGATGCCTGGCAAAATGCCGGCATGCCGTTGAGGCGCTGGGCGGACGCGGTGGCCAGGCGAAAAGTGAAGATCGGGTTCTCGCTGTTTTTCCTGGCGGCCTCATTCTTCCTATCGCGGGCGGTGCTGTTCGAGGCGGCGGTGCCGTTCCTCTTGCCGGTATGGGCGCTCGCGGCGATCCGCTACCGGCAATATCTGCCGCTCGTCATCATCGGAGGCGGACTCGGCAGCCTGATGCTCGGTCCGGGTCAGGCTGCGATCCATATCCTTCAGATCTTGCTGTTCCATTCGATCATCCGGTTCCGGGTCTTCCGGAAATCGGTCCCTGTGACGCTCGGGCTCACCGTGCTTGCAGTACAGGCTGGGTGGCAGATGGTCTCCCACAGCGGACAGGTGGCAGGGAATGTCTGGTTTCTCGTGGGCTGCGAGGCGTTGCTGACTGCATTTATGGCAGTATTTCTGTTTGCGGTGTTCACTCCGGCACACCGATTTCTGCATGAGCGGTGGACAGCGGAGCGGACGGGTGCCGCATTCCTCGTCGGCGCACTCATGATTACAGGGATGGGCGGCGTGATCTACGGGCAGTTTTCGCTTCCGGCAGTACTGATTCATCTTGCTGTCCTGTTCTCGGTGTCTGCTGGGGGTCTGGCCGCGGGAACGGCCGCTGCTACCGTGATCGGGACAATTGTCAGCGTGTCCAATCTCGAGTTCAGCGGCATGATCGCACTTTATGCGCTGACCGGGTTTTGCGCGGGGGTCGCGGCAAAGGCCGGAAAGCTTGGCATCGCCGCTGCCGCACCGATCGCCTCGGTATTCTTCTATATGTATGATGAAACACTGCCGCTTGATGAAGTTCACTTTATGTCGATGGCACTGGCCACACTCCTGTTCCTGTGCATTCCATCCCGCTCGCTTGCATTCGTGCGCAGCCGTGTAAATCCGGACCGTACCGTGCAGTCAGAGCGACGCAGGGTCTGGCTCGAGGAGAAAATGGACAGCCAGCTGCAGGATTTCCATCAGTTTGCACACTTCATGTCACAGCTTGTAAGCGATCACAACGGCAGCCGGGAAGATGAAGGACAACGGCGTCCGCCGTCCATCTGCCAGTCTTGTTTCCGCTACGAAAAGTGCTGGGCTGATCCGGAGGATGGAATCGCGCCTCTCCTCGATGATTGGATGAAGGCACAGGCCTCGCCGAAGCGCGGGGCGAGAATCCGCATGGAGGAGCGGATCGGGTACAAATGCGTGCGCTCCACAGGGCTTATCCAGGAGCTTGAGGAAGATTATTCCCAGGCCGTCCTGAACAATCAGCTCCACCACGGGCGGAAGATGCTTGCGCTCCAGCTTCGGGACATGAGCCGCCACCTGAACGACATGATGATGAATATGAAAGAAGAGATCAAAACATTCCGGCCTGAAGAAGAGGAGTTGTCGGCACGTCTTCACCAGATGGAGGTCCCGCACTTCCAGGTGGATATCCTGTCCGAGGAGCGGGGCGCGCGCAAAATCGTCTGTTCGCTGCCGGACCGCAAGAGCGAATGGGAAACAGAGCGGATGGTCGCGGAGCGCCTCATCATGCCGGTGCTGAACGAAATGTACGGCGAGCCGTTCGAGGTGGAGAAGTCGGTGTTCCTGGAAGATCCGTTCCCGCATCTTCAGGTGACATTCGTCTCTGCCGTCCGCTTTAAGATGGACTATTCGGTCGTCTCCTCCTCAAAGGACGGTACATTCCATGCGGGGGACTCCCATGAGGTGTTCCAACTCCATGACGGCCTCGCGGCAGTCATCCTGTCGGACGGCATGGGTTCGGATGCGCAGGCCTACCGTGAAAGCCGGAAGGTGATCCGGCTCATGAGGGAGTGCCTGAACCGCCGGATGGATCCGGAGACCGCGATGCACACGCTTCATTACGTCATGTCGCTCAAGGGCGGGGACGATATGTACGCGACGGTTGATCTGGCGCTGATCGACCTGCAGGACGGGCGGCTCTGGTCATACAAGGCGGGCTCCATGTCGACGTACATCAGCCGCGGCGGCAAACTGTTCAAGCTTGAAAGCGCTGCGGTGCCATTCGGATTCCTGCCATCCTTCTCGGTGGACGCAAAGCGCCACGGCCTGAAGGCGGGTGATGTCATCGTCATGATGACGGACGGCATGTTCTCCCCGTCGGTCGCGCCCGAACAGCAGGAGCGCATGCTCGGCGCGGTGCTGTCGCGCTGCGAAGACCGCGGGACGGATGGGATGGCCGACTATATCATGCAGGAGATGGGCCGCAAATTCCGGCTGCCGTCTGACGACCGGACGGTGATTGTCATCAAGATCGAGCATACGGTCCAGAAATGGTCAATATTCACGCCGTATTCGACGGTTACCGGGAAGGAAACGGTGGTAAGATGAAAGGAAATGGGAGGAGGGGTGCAGATGACGGAAGAACTGGAAAGGCAGGCAGCGGCGCTGATCCGTAAAAGGGACTGGATTCCGGAGGGTGGCCGGGTGCTGGTCGCCTGCTCCGGCGGCCCTGATTCCGTCGCCCTCCTCCATGTAATGAAACATCTGGGGAAAGGTTTCCGATTCGCGGTGGGGGCGGCACACGTCGACCATATGCTCCGGGGCGAGGAATCCGAGGAAGATGCACGCTTTGTCCGCGCAATGTGCGCAGGGCTTGGCGTGCCTTTCCATGGAACGGCGATACCTGTCGGTAAGATCGTCCGGGAACAAGGCGGTAACGTCCAGGATATCTGCAGGGCCGAGCGGTACCGATACTTCGCCGAAGTCATGGAGGCAGAGGGATACGGGGTGCTTGCCACGGCGCATCATGCGGACGACGTGCTCGAGACTGTGCTCATGCGTCTGGCGCGGGGAACGGCGAATGCGGCACCGGGTATTCCGGTATCCCGGAAATTCGGCCATGGACTTCTCATCCGTCCGTTTCTTTTAAGTGAAAGAAGGGAAGTCATGGAGTACTTGGACGTGCGCGGGCTTTCTTATAGGACGGACCCGAGCAACATGAAGCCGGATTATACGCGAAACCGGTTCCGGCATCGCATTCTTCCGCTTATCCGTGATGAAAATCCCGGAGCCGCGCGCCATGTCGCCAGTTGGGATCTCGCCAGAAGAGATGACGAGGCCTATCTCCGCGAGCGTGCCCTGGAAGTGTGGGAGGAGATTTCGGAGCCCCTTCCGGGGGGCGGGCTCGCCGTGAAGACGGAAGCCTTTTCCCGCGTGCCCGTTGCTTTACAAAGGCGTCTGGTTCCCCTACTATTAGACTATCTATACCTTTCGGATCCGACCCCCTCAGGATTGCGTCTCGAGTCGCTGATCCTCAGCCAGCTTTCGAGTACCGGGGGGAGCGGTTCGGTCGATCTGCCGTCCGGTTACAGGCTGGAACGTGAGTACGGAAAAGCCGTATTCCGGAAAGCCGCAAAGGAAGTGCCCGAAAAAGCGGGGGAGATGTCCCTGCCCAAGGGCAGCTGGCTGACGGCGGAAAATGGGATGCGGCTGTTCTGGTCGGACCGGGTGGCGGTTTCCGATCCCGAACCCGCTCCCGGCAGGGAAGTGCTGTATTTTGGTGAAGAAGAGGCTGTCCTGCCGCTCTCGGTCCGCCTGCCGCGTGCGGGCGACCGGATCTTCCTCCCGAATATGGCCGGACCGAAGAAAGTGTCACGGATTTTTATCGACGGCAAAATCCCGCGCAGCCTGAGGGATGCGTGGCCGGTCGTCACCGCGGCGGACGGAAGCGTCATCGCAGTCCCGGGCGTCCGGTACGGCAAGGGATTCACCCGGGACGGCCGCAAGGGCGGCCCGTACATATTCATCGTGGAACATGCAGGAGATGTAAATCACGCGGACCACGCACAGGAGGAAACCACATGATTGGAAACGATATCGAACAGATTCTCATCTCGGAGGAAGAGATCCAGGAAAAGGTCGCCGAGCTCGGGGCGGCGCTCACGAAAGAGTATGAAGGGAAGTTCCCGCTTGCAATCGGTGTGCTGAAAGGCGCGCTGCCGTTCATGAGTGACCTGATCAAGCGTTTTGACGGCTACGTTGAGATTGATTTTATGGACGTCTCGAGCTACGGCAATGCGACAGTCTCATCCGGTGAAGTGAAGATCGTCAAGGACCTGAACACGAGTGTCGAAGGGCGCGACGTCCTGATCATCGAGGACATCATCGATAGCGGGAAGACACTCAGCTACCTGATCGATCTCCTCAAGTACCGGAAGGCGAATTCGATCAAGATCGTCACCCTGCTCGACAAGCCGACCGGGCGCAAGGTTGACCTGAAGGCGGACATCGTCGGTTTCGAAGTACCCGATGCATTCGTCGTCGGCTACGGACTTGACTACGCTGAAAAGTACCGGAACCTTCCTTATATCGGCGTCCTGAAAAAAGAAATCTACTCGTTCTGATGCACATGCCGGTTTAAGTGAACGGTAAGAAATTCTCGGGGTTTTGGATCGTGTTCCACGGACCATTTCCAGTCAAAGCCTTTTCTTTTGGCGGCGGTGGGGTCCTATGATAAGATTTACTATAGTTTTCTTTTAATGGTGAGGAGGCTCGGGATGAACCGAATATTAAGGTATACCATCTTGTACGGCCTGATTTTCCTCGTAATCATGGGGATCTTTGGTTCGTTCAATAACCCGAATACACAAACGAAAAACCTGACGTATAACGAGTTCCTGACGGCTTTGGCCGAAGGGGATATCAATGAGGCGACCATCCAGCCTAACCAGCTGGTGTACGAGGTCCGCGGGACGATGAATGACGCCAAGGAAGGCGAAACCTTCATTGCCAACATTCCTCCGGACAACGAGCAGCTCATGAACGAGATCGACCGCGTGGCGGACCAGTCCGACACCAAGATCACCTTCCTGCCTGCACCTCAATCAAGCGGCTGGGTCCAGTTCCTGACAGGGCTCATTCCGTTCATTATCATCATCATCCTCTTCTTCTTCCTGCTGAACCAGGCACAGGGCGGCGGCAACCGGGTCATGAACTTCGGTAAGAGCAAAGCCAAGCTTTACAGTGAAGAAAAGAAAAAAGTCACGTTCAACGATGTGGCCGGCGCCGATGAGGAAAAAGCCGAGCTGGTCGAAGTCGTCGACTTCCTGAAAGACCCGAGCAAGTTTGACAGCATCGGTGCACGCATCCCTAAAGGGATTCTTCTTGTCGGACCTCCGGGTACCGGTAAGACACTCCTCGCCAGGGCAGTAGCCGGTGAAGCCGGCGTGCCGTTCTTCTCAATCTCCGGTTCGGACTTCGTCGAAATGTTCGTCGGTGTCGGGGCATCCCGTGTCCGTGACCTTTTCGAAAATGCGAAGAAAAACGCGCCGTGCATCATCTTCATTGATGAGATCGACGCAGTCGGACGCCAGCGGGGCGCAGGCCTCGGCGGCGGACATGATGAGCGTGAGCAGACGCTGAACCAGCTTCTCGTAGAGATGGACGGCTTCGGCGAAAACGAAGGCATCATCATCATCGCCGCGACAAACCGTCCGGATATTCTTGACCCTGCGCTTCTCCGCCCGGGACGTTTTGACCGTCAGATCACGGTCGGCCGCCCGGACGTGAAGGGACGCGAAGCGGTCCTGAAGGTCCATGCACGCAACAAGCCGCTCGCGGACTCCGTCGATCTCAAGGCGATCGCGGCCCGCACACCGGGCTTCTCCGGGGCGGATCTTGAAAACCTCCTTAACGAGGCTGCCCTTGTAGCGGCACGCCGCAACAAGAAAAAGATCGACATGACCGATATCGACGAGGCGACGGACCGCGTTATCGCGGGGCCGGCCAAGAAGAGCCGCGTCATCTCCGAGAAGGAACGCAAAATCGTCGCATTCCACGAAGCGGGCCACGTTGTTATCGGCCTGACGCTCGATGAAGCGGAAATGGTCCACAAAGTGACCATCGTCCCTCGCGGCCAGGCGGGCGGCTATGCGGTCATGCTTCCTAAAGAAGACCGTTACTTCATGACGAAGCCTGAACTCCTCGACAAGGTGTCCGGCCTCCTCGGCGGCCGTGCCGCTGAAGATATCGTCTTCGGCGAAGTGTCGACCGGCGCTCACAACGACTTCCAGCGTGCGACAGGCATTGTCCGCCAGATGGTCACCGAGTACGGGATGAGCGAAAAGCTCGGTCCGATGCAGTACGGCCAGAGCCAGGGCGGCAACGTCTTCCTTGGCCGGGACATCGGTTCGGAGCAGAACTACTCCGATAAGATTGCCTACGAGATTGACCAGGAAATGATGGACATGATCAAAGAGCAGTACGCGCGCACGAAGAAGATCCTGACCGAACGTCGCGATCTGCTTGATCTCATTGCGAACACGCTTCTCACCAAAGAGACGCTCGACGCACGGGACATCAAGCACCTCGAAGACCACGGCAGGCTCCCGGAGCCGCTTGATGAAGAAGGCCAAGAGCCCGAAACTGAAGCGACGCCGGATTCAACCGGTGCGCCGTACGATCCTTCTTCGGGTGACCTCCCGCAGGAAGACGGCTCAAACACCGAAACACCACAAGGCCCGATCCGCGAAGACCGGAAGGGACCTGGAATCGATTAAGCCTATCAGACCGGCGCCCCAAATTAGGGGCGCCGGCTTTTTTTGCCGGCAGCGGTTGTGATATGATGTTACGGACAATCGAATGAATAAGTGAGGAATGGCCATGATTCTGGTAATGGATACCGGGAATACAAATATTGTCCTTGGTGTATACAAAGGGGACGAGCTGATCTACCAATGGCGGATGGGCACCGACCGCCGGAAAACAGAAGATGAGTTCGGCATGCAGGTGAAGTCGCTGTTCACCCATGCTGGGCTCGACATGAAGGCCATCGAGGGAATCATCATCTCCTCCGTTGTGCCGCCGATCATGTTCGCGCTCGAGCATATGTGCGAGAAGTACTTCGGATTGACACCGCTCGTCGTCGGGCCGGGGGTCAAGACCGGCCTGAACATCAAGTACGAAAACCCGCGCGAGGTCGGCGCGGACCGGATCGTCAATGCGGTGGCGGGCATCCATGAGTACGGCACTCCGCTCATCATCGTCGATTTCGGAACCGCGACGACACTCTGCTATATCAATGACAAAAAAGAATATATGGGTGGCGTCATCGCACCGGGGATCGGCATTTCGACGGAAGCGCTTTTTGAGCGCGCATCCAAGCTGCCGCGCGTCGAACTCGTCCGCCCGGAAAATGTCCTTGGGAAAAACACGGTCGCAGCCATGCAGGCGGGTATCGTCTACGGCTATGTCGGCCAGGTGGAAGGCCTGATTTCGCGCATCAAAGAAATGGCCGGCGAGGAGCCGACTGTCATCGCGACAGGCGGACTTGCTCCGCTTATTGCAAGCGAGACGGAAGCCATCGACATCGTCGACTCCCATCTGACACTCAAAGGATTGAAACTGATTTACGACCGCAACCAATGAATGAAGGAGATGGATCATATGTCTGATTACATCGTCAAAGGTTTGGCTTTTGATGGGACGATCCGCGTCTTGGGGGCGCGGACCACGGAAACCGCGGCAGAAGCACAGCGCCGCCACCAGGCTTGGCCGACGGCAACTGCTGCACTTGGCCGGACGCTGACGGGCACCGTCATGCTCGGCTCGATGCTGAAAGGTGACGGTAAACTGACGGTTAAAATCGAAGGGGGCGGCCCGGCGGGTGCCATCCTGGCTGATGCTGATGCGAACGGCCATGTCCGTGGCTATATTTCAGACCCGTACGTCCACTTTGATCTGAACAGTCAGGGCAAGCTCGATGTCCGCCGCGCCGTCGGGACGGAAGGGATGTTTTCCGTCGTGAAGGATCTCGGTCTCCGTGACCACTTCACGGGGCAGGTTCCGATTGTTTCCGGTGAAATCGCCGAAGACTTCACCCAGTACCTGACTGTCTCCGAGCAGGTGCCGTCCGCGGTTGCGCTCGGTGTCCTGGTCAATCCGGACAATACGGTCAAGGCTGCGGGAGGCTTCATCATCCAGGTCATGCCGGGGGCAACCGATGAAACGATCGATCTCCTTGAAGAGAGGATCACGAAAGCCCGGCCGGTATCCCGACAGATCGAAGACGGCCTGACTCCGGAGGAAATCCTCGGGGAGGTGCTCGGAACCGAGAATATCCGCTTTATCGACACGCTACCGGTAGACTTCGAATGCGACTGTTCCAAGGAGCGGTTCAGCAATGCGATTGCCGGGCTCGGGGACCAGGAAATCTCCGAAATGATCGAAGAAGACCATGGAGCCGAGGCGCAGTGCCACTTCTGCCTCGAAACGTACCAGTTTTCCGAAGACGAGCTGAGAGGATTCCTGAGCGATGAGAAGGCAACGGACTGAAACAGATCAGCCGATACGTAAACGCCGTCTGAAGACAAAGCCTGTCCTGATCCTCCTCGCCATCCTGCTTGGCGGCAACCTACTCTGGTTCACGCTCTGGCTGACCAAAGACGGCGGAAGTGTAAAGTCCGCCGGCACCGGCGAACAAGTGGCTTCCGTCGGCAAGGAGGTCGTCACGCATGAGGAGTGGGTGGCCGCCATGGAAGAGCAGGTCGGCCGGGAAACCCTGCGCGGACTGGTCAACCAGAAAGTGATGGAGGCTGCTGCAAAGGAATATGGCATCAAGGTCTCCGAGGACGAAATCGACTTGGAGATTGCCATGCTCCGGGCGGGCGGTGAAGGCACCGGGGAGCTGACGGGTGAGCCGCTCCGAAAGCAGGTGAAGTCACAGCTGATCCTTGAGAAGGTGCTGACGAAAGATATCATCATCGAGGACGGGGCAGTGGAAGACTACTACGAGAAAAATGAATCGCTGTATGATGTAAAGCCGTCTTACCGGACTGCTGTGATCATCCTGCCGAATCAGTCGGAAGCTGAAAAGGCGCTCGGCGAACTGGAGAACGGTTCATCGTTCGGTGCGCTTGCACGCGAACGATCAGCCGACCGCGTTTCAGGCAGCCTAGGCGGGGAGATCGGCTATGTCAGCGAGTCTTCCGAGAATATCGATCCGGCCATTGTGTCGGCCGTTACCGGCATGAAGAAGGACGAGACCGCCGGTCCGATCGCGCTTGCTGATGGGACAGTGGCTATTGTGAAAGTGTCTGACGCAGCGGAAGGACGTCTTTTCAAGTTCAAAGAAGTCAAAGACCAGATCCGGCGGGAACTCGCCATCGAGCAGCTTCCGCAGTCCGTCACGCCAGAAGTATTCTGGGAAGAGTTTGGCGCGGAATGGATATACGGAAAAGAATAAGGAAATCCAAAAGCATGCCTGCGGGCGTGCTTTTTTGTTATACGCTAACGCTCCGTTCCAAGCGGCGATTTCGTCATTCGCGGTCTCACTTTCGTCATTCACAGTCACCATCTCAACGAATGACGAAATTAACAGGCGGAATGACGAAATTAGACGATCGAATGGAGAAACTTTGGGGCCGAATGAAGAAATCGCAGCAGAATCTTCAGGCCATTGCGTAGAGCCGAGAGATGTTTACTTAAAGAAAAGCCTTATGTGCAGGAGGAAAGGCGGAGAGTGTGGAATTGTACGAATTGACACCATTGCGCATACATTGTTATCATGTAGGAAATAAAGCCTATTAGATTAATAGGGATTGGAGTGACGGGGATGAAAACACGAGTAGGAAATTCGATTACAGATCTTATTAATCAGACGCCACTGGTGAAAGTGAACCGCCTGACCGGAGAAAATGATGCGGACATCTACCTGAAGTTGGAGTACTTCAACCCGGGCAGCAGCGTCAAGGACAGGATTGCGCTTGCGATGGTCGAGCAGGCTGAAAAGGAAGGCAAGCTGCAGGAAGGCGGCACGATCATCGAGCCGACAAGCGGCAACACGGGGATCGGACTGGCCATGGTCGCGGCGGCCAAAGGCTATAAGACCGTCATCGTCATGCCGGACACGATGAGCATGGAACGCCGGAACCTCCTCCGCGCGTACGGAGCCGAACTCGTGCTCACACCGGGTGCGGACGGCATGAAGGGCGCCATCGCCAAGGCGAATGAACTGGCAGACCAGAATGGCTGGTTCCTGCCTCAGCAGTTCGAGAACTTCTCGAACCCTGAAATTCACCGCCTGACGACAGGCCCGGAAATCGCGGACTCCCTTGACCGGGTGGATGCGTTCATTTCCGGCATCGGCACTGGCGGAACCATCACCGGCGCGGGCGGTGTATTGAAAGAACGCTTCCCTGAAGTGAAGATCATCGCAGTCGAGCCGGAAAAATCCCCGGTCCTGTCCGGCGGCCAGTCCGGCCCTCACAAAATCCAGGGAATCGGTGCCGGCTTTGTTCCTAAAGTACTGGATACAGATATCTATGATGAAATCATTCAGGTATCCGATGAGAATGCATATGATACGGCACGCCAGGCCGCACGCCAGGAAGGCATCCTCGGAGGAGTCTCGTCGGGCGCAGCCATTTATGCGGCTCTTGAGACGGCGAAAAAGCTTGGCAAAGGCAAGACGGTCGTCGCCATTCTCCCGTCCAACGGCGAACGCTACCTGAGCACACCGCTTTATCAGTTCGACTGATCACCATACCAAACAATGAAAAAGGGGGCTCCGGCCCTCTTTTTTATTTTGTGCGTTTTCCGGATGTTCCGGCTTTACTATGGAAAAACAGCACCGGTCCGCTGTAAGATGAGGAGAAGAGCGGCAGGGCCGCAGTGAACTGGAGGTATGGCAGCATGGCATTCAACGGCAGCGATGGCCGCTTTCAAATCGGCGGTGCATCCTTGGACTTTAATAAAGAAACGGTGATCATGGGCATCCTGAACGTGACGCCCGACTCTTTTTCCGATGGAGGGCGCCACAACGCGACGGAAGACGCGGTTCGCAAGGCGCTCCAGATGAGAGACGAAGGAGCGAAGATCATCGATATCGGCGGCGAGTCGACACGGCCCGGACATACCGTCATCTCGGTGGATGAGGAACTGTCCCGGATCGTCCCGGTGATCGAACGGTTAAAGGAAGAGGAAGGCATCTGCCTGTCGGTCGACACGTATAAGGCGGATGTGGCGAAGGGTGCGCTCGATGCGGGTGCGCATATCATCAACGATATATGGGGAGCCAAGCGGGAGCCGGACATCGCCAAACTTGCTGCGGAGCGAAACGTCCCGATCATCCTTATGCATAACCGGGAAGAAGAGGCATACAGCGATTTTTGGCCGGACGCGAAGGCGGACCTTGAGGAAAGCATTAACATCGCTAAGGATGCAGGTGTCAGTGACCAAAACATCTGGCTGGACCCGGGTATCGGATTTGCCAAGACAACAAATGAGAACATACTCATGATGCGGCATCTGGATGACCTGGTCGCAATGGGCTATCCGGTGCTACTGGCCACATCCCGGAAACGCATGATCGGCAATATTCTGGACCTTCCGGTGGATGAGCGGATGGAAGGTACCGGTGCGACAGTCTGCTATGGCATCGACAGGGGCTGCCACATGGTCCGTGTTCATGACGTGAAGGAGATCAGCCGCATGACGCGGATGATGGACGTGCTGACAGGCAAGACTGCATATAAAGGAGACTTGTGATGGACTACATTCATCTGCACGAGATGCAGTTCTACGGTTACCACGGCGCACTGCCGGAAGAAACGAAAATCGGCCAGCGGTTCACGGTGTCGCTGTCCCTTGCCGTGAGCCTGGAAGAAGCGGGTCGCTCGGATGATTTGGACAAGACCGTGAACTACGCGGAAGCATATACGGTCGTGAAAGAGATTGTGGAAGGAGAACCCGTGAAGCTGATCGAGGCGGTTGCGGAGCGGATCGCTTCGGCAATCATGACAGGCTTCGGGGACAAGGTCGGGGGATGCCGGGTACGCGTCATCAAGCCCGATCCCCCGATCCCGGGCCATTACCGCGCAGTCGAAGTGGACATCACGAGAGGGCGGTTCTCATGAACATCGCCTATCTGTCCGCCGGTTCCAATCTGGGTGACCGTGAAGTTTATCTGCGCGAAGCGGCTGCCCGGCTAAACAGCCTGCCCGGCACGGAACTGGACCGCCTTTCTTCCATCTACGAAACCGATCCGGTCGGCTTTGAGGACCAGGGCGCGTTTCTCAATATGGCGTTCCGGCTCCGCACATCGCTCGGCGCGGAGGAACTCCTGGATGCGTGCCTCGGAATCGAGGCAGAGATCGGCCGCGTGAGGACGATACGCTGGGGTCCCCGGGTGTGCGACCTTGACATCCTGCTGTTCAATGATGAAAATATGGAAACGGAGAAACTGACCGTCCCGCATCCGCGCATGCATGAGCGGGCGTTTGTTCTCGTGCCGCTCCTTGAAATGGAACCGGGTCTTGCGGATAAGCTCCAGCAACGATTTCCCGGCTTTCCTGAAGTCGATCTTGAGGACGGAATCAAGCTTTACAGACAGATCGATGGACCGGCCGCTTTTCTTGAAGGCGAATGATCCGGTCTTTCTATACAGCAGTTTGCCCTGGATCCGGGCAAGGCAGGAGGAAATGAAATGAACAAAACACGCAAGCCGTTCAAGGTCGGGGACATCACGATGGATAACCGTGTCGTCCTCGCTCCGATGGCGGGCGTCTGCAATTCCGCGTTCCGGCTCACCGTTAAAGAATTTGGCGCGGGCCTCGTGTATGCCGAGATGATCAGCGACAAGGGTATTAATCAGCGGAACGAAAAGACGATGGAAATGCTATACATCGACGAGCGCGAATATCCGCTCTCGCTGCAGATCTTCGGCGGCGATAAGGAAAACCTCGTCGAGGCGGCAAGATATGTCGACAAGTATTCGAATGCCGACATCATCGATATCAATATGGGATGCCCGGTCAACAAGATCATTCGGTGCGAGGCGGGGGCCAAGTGGCTGCTCGACCCGGACAAGATCCATGAGATGGTGTCCGCCGTGGTCGGAGCCGTCGATAAACCGGTCAGCGTCAAGATGCGCATCGGCTGGGATGAAGACCATCTCTATGGTGTCGAAAACGCAAAGGCAGTCGAAGCAGCCGGCGGAGCGGCGATTGCCGTCCATGGCCGCACGCGCGTGCAGTTATACGAAGGAGAGGCGGACTGGAACTGGATCCGCAAGATGAAGGAAGCGGTGGATATTCCGGTGATCGGCAACGGTGATGTCCATACCCCGGAGGATGCCGGGCGCATGCTGGACGAGACGGGCGTGGACGGTGTCATGATCGGCCGGGCCGCTCTCGGAGACCCGTGGATGATCTACCGTACGGTCAAGTACCTGGAAACCGGAGAACTCATCGGGATGCCGTCCGTAAAGGAGAAGATCGATGTCTGCCTGCTGCATTTCGACCGCCTCGTGAAGCTGAAAGGCGAATACGTCGCGGTACGGGAGATGCGCAAGCACGCATCGTGGTACCTGAAGAGCATCCGTGGCAATGCCGGAATCCGCAAAGGCGTCAACCAGGCGGAGACCGAAGATGAGCTGAAGACGCTTCTGCTTGGCTTCGCTAAGGAAATGGAGAACGAACCGGCTGCCGCCAGCGCGGTCTGACTATGCCGGGCCGCCGCTTTTGTGGCGGCTTTTCTATTTTGGGGGCGCGTAGAGATTTCAGCCGGATAAATATATGTGAAGAAACAGCATGGATTGTGTACAATGAACGCATGACTGTAAACCTGTGCACGGACTGACAAAGGAGAGGAAGACATGTCGCACCTGGACGAATTAAATGACCAGCTCGTGGTCAGACGCGAGAAAATGACAGAGATTAGAGAAAAGGGACTGGATCCGTTCGGTTCCCGCTTTGAGCGGACGCACCTGACATCCTGCATCAAGGAAGACTTCGGTGAGAAAACGAAAGAAGATCTGGAGGCGGAGTCACACGAAGTGGCGATTGCTGGCCGGATCATGACAAAGCGCGGAAAGGGCAAAGCCGGTTTTGCGCACATCCAGGACCTGGACGGCCAGATCCAGATCTACGTCCGGAAAGACGACGTCGGCGAGGAAGCCTATGAACTGTTCACGGGAGCAGACCTCGGAGACATCATCGGCGTGACCGGCACGGTGTTCCGTACGAAGGTCGGCGAACTTTCGGTTCGGGCAACCAGCTTCACATTCCTGACCAAGGCGCTCCGCCCGCTGCCGGACAAGTTCCACGGCCTCAAGGATGTCGAGCAGCGTTACCGCCAGCGCTATCTGGACCTGCTTACATCCGAGGAAAGCAAAGAGACCTTCATCACACGGAGCAAGATTATCCGCTCGATCCGCCACTATCTGGACGGACAGGGCTATCTGGAAGTCGAGACCCCGATGCTGCACAGCATTGCGGGCGGAGCCGCAGCTCGCCCGTTCATCACGCACCATAACGCCCTCGACATGGAGCTTTATATGAGGATTGCGATCGAGCTTCACCTGAAACGCCTGATTGTCGGCGGTCTGGAAAAGGTGTACGAAATCGGTCGCGTCTTCCGGAACGAAGGCATCTCGACACGCCACAACCCGGAATTCACGATGCTCGAACTGTATGCGGCATATGCCGACTACAACGACATCATGGAGCTGACCGAGAACATCATCTCCAATGCCGCGCAGGAAGTGCTGGGCACGACAACAGTAACTTACGCCGGAGAAGAGATCGACCTGTCCCCGGGTTGGAAACGGGTACACATGGCGGATATCGTCAAGGAATTCACAGGTGTTGACTTCTGGAAGCAGATGACGAAGGAAGAAGCGCAAGCTCTTGCGAAAGAACACGGCGTCGAAGTGAAGCCGACGATGGAAGTCGGCCACGTCCTGAATGAATTCTTCGAGCAGAAGGTAGAGGAAGAGCTTGTCCAGCCGACATTCGTCTACGGACATCCTGTTGAAATCTCCCCACTCGCGAAAAAGAACCCGGACGACGGGCGGTTCACAGACCGTTTCGAACTGTTTATCGTGCGCCGGGAGCACGCGAACGCATTTACTGAGCTAAACGACCCGATCGACCAGCGTGAGCGCTTCGAGGCGCAGATGGTCGAGAAGGAGCAGGGTAACGACGAGGCGCATGAAATGGATGACGATTTCATCGAAGCGCTTGAATACGGCATGCCGCCGACAGGCGGACTCGGCATCGGTATCGACCGGCTGATCATGCTGCTGACCGACTCCCCGTCGATCCGCGACGTTCTGCTGTTCCCGCAGATGCGCAAAAAAGACTAATGGTTTCCGCCTGTTTTCCCTTCGGGGAACGACAGGCGGCTTTTGTTTTATTCGGCAGCAGCACCCCGTACTGAATTGCCCATTGAAATGAAACATTCCGACTATGATATTTGGGCTTGCGCAGTTCATTTGGCGGTGGTATAGTTATCAACGTTGCGTTTCCGAGAGAAACACACACGAAAGAAAAAAGTTGAAAAAAGTTGTTGACTCGAAGTTGGCGGCGTGTTATATTAGTAAGGTCGCTGTCGAACAACAGCAACAAACAATGAACCTTGAAAACTGAACAGCAAAACGCTGATGAACGAAGTTCCCGGAACCCGACCCT
>NZ_JCAXEU010000024.1:0-33619 GCF_059758705.1 Bhargavaea sp. GQ12 | reverse complement strand
GTTTCGCCGTTCGAGCGCCCGGTCTCGTCATTCGCGGCCGCAATTTCGTCATTCGAGCTTCCGGTTTCGTCATTCGCGGCTTCAATCTCGTCATTGGACCTAATTACACAAAATCCCCCGGCATTCGCTGCCGGGGGATTTACTCATTCCATCATTCACATGCGTAGTTATCTTTGTCCCGGTCCATCTTCGACTGGTAGGCCGGGTGGCCGGCGGGGACGCCGTCCGGGTATTTCGTGCGGAGTTCGGTGCAGTTTTTGAACCGTTCGGTGGTCGTGCCGCTTTGGGCACTCGGGTCACCGTCGTAGTTCGTGCCGCCGGATGCCCCGCCTCCGCCGGAAGAGGTACCGCTTGTTGAAACGGGTGCACTCGCAGCAGCGCTTTGCTGGCCGGAAGCTTCCGTATCAAATCCGGAGTCGGTGGCGTAGTCTTCGATCGACCAGATGCCGACTTTCTTCGCTTTGGCTTCCGCTTCGGCGGCTTCAAACGGCGTCAGGTGGCGTGTGCTCGGCGGATAGACGTAGCCGACGCGGGCAAGGCCTTCCCGCAACAGAGTCTCCTGGACGCTCTTGCCGTTTACATACACATAGGCGAGCAACCGGCCGTACTTGTCGGTCCGGTCGCCGATGTCGAATTCAATGGAGAGTTCGCCGCTGTTCACAAGCTCGCGGTTGCGCTCCTTCGCCTGTTCGCCGAACGGCTGCTTGCCGAGGCGGGGGTGGCTCGTTTCCGGCGTATCGATCAAGAGGTAGCGGACATTTTCTTCTTGCCCATTGTAGCGGATCTTGATTGTGTCGCCGTCGATCGTCTTGACGAGTTCGACCGGTATATGGGCCGTGGTTCCGCCGGTTTCGGTCGGTTTCTTGGCAGGCTCCGTTTCTTCTTTTGCCGCCTGTTCTTCCGGTTTGGCCTGAGCGGTTTTCTCCGGGGTCTCATCGTTCGCCGGAGCAGTTTCCTCAGGTTTCTTTTCCGGCTCAGACGATTCTTCCGTTTGGACCTGCTCCGTCTCTTCTTCCATAACATCTTCATCTGTGACCGTTTCGCCACAGCCGGTGAGGAATAGGGCCAGACCGATCAGGAGGATTGCCGGAGCGGCTTTGGAGTGGTACTTCACCCGTTTTCTAAAACGTAAACCCATGGGGTGCTTGCCTTCTTTCTTGGTAAATATTCCAAAGTTATTTATAGATGAAATTTGGTAGAAAGTAAAGTGGGTGAAGTTGCCATCCGGAACGTTTATCTCATAGATAAAGTGGAATTCATGTACTAATGAGGGAGCCGCGGTCCTTTGCGTCTCCCTTAATTTAATTCTTAGATTATTTTACAAACTGGTAGTTTTTAATGAAGGGAAATTCCAGACAATACCGAAATTATCCGGTAACACCTTAAAGGAGGTTGGCGTATGACACGTATGCCATTCAAAAAGCTTGCGCTATCAACGGCTGCGGCAGGGATGATCTTTGGAGCGGCGCTTCCGGCATCTGCCGCCGGTTATACAGATGTGCCTAAGGAAAGTTCGCATCACGACAATATCGTACGGGCAAATGAACTCGGCATCATGACAGGTTACGGGGACGGGACGTTCAAACCGAACGGACAGCTGAGCCGCGGAAATGTCGTGAAGGCGTTAGGAAAATATGTGGTGAAACAGAGCGGGCTGACGCCTGAGGAGTATGTGAAGACATACGGAACCGCTTCTGTTCCGAACTTCTCGGATGTACCGAATAGCTGGGCGGATCAGGAACTCGTCATGTATTCAAAGATTGTCAAGGACATGGGAATTTTCAAAGGTTCCAATAACCGGCTGATGGCGGGGAACCTGATCACACGCGACCAGATGGCGGAAGTACTTGCCCGTACGTTTGCGTTCCGTGATCTTCCGGGTGCACCGGAGATCAGTGACATCGGCGGCTCCGCCTATGCGAAGTCGATTGAAATCCTTTTCGAGAATGGCATCTCTGTCGCCAATCCGTACCATCCGCGTGCCACGACAAGCCGGGCACAACTCGCCACGTTCCTTGTCCGGTCCTACGACAAGGTGAGCAAAGAGGAGTCCGTCATGCCGGCATCGTTCTACTCGGAGCTGAGGAAGGGCAAAGTGTCGGATGCCATCGTGCAGATCGGATCCACGCTTACAGAGCTCAAGAAGAAGGCGGGTGACCCGGAAGCTGAGTATGATTTCGAAGGCGGAATCCGCTACGTATACGGGAAGTATGAATATGGCGTTCCGCACCCTGTTCTGGAAGAAGGCGATCCGGTCACCACGGTGACATACTACTTTGACGAAGAGCCGTCACTGGAAGAAGTGATGCGCCACATGGGGCCGGTTGAGCAAACAGAAGAAGAGGAAGACCCGATGGAATACGACTACCTCTGGTATCACAAAGGTGATTTTGAAGTGTTCTTTGAGTATGAGTGGGGCGGAGACACCATCGATAATGTGACCGTCAAGTCGAATCGATAACGCAAAAGACGCGCTCCTGCGAGGGGCGCGTCTTTGCTTTGTCACGTATTAAACTCCACATAAAACGGCTGGCATTCCTGGTCCAGACACTTCTCGATCCGCTCCCGGAAATTCCCGTTACTGACCATCTCCAGCGCATCCGGCAGCGGGAAGAAACCGACTTCGAGTGCTTCCTCGCACGGGGTGGGTGCCCCTCCGACCGGTTTGCCGGTGAAGAGGGTGTTGCAGATGCCGCGGGAGACGTTCTGGTAAATGCCGCAGAAGCCGGTAATCTCGATCTCAATGCCGGATTCTTCAAGAGTCTCGCGGATGGCGGCGTCCCGGATGGATTCGCCTTCTTCGACCTGGCCGCCGGGCATTTCCCATCCGCGTCGCGGGCCTCGGAACAGAAGCAGTTCATTCCGCTCGTTCACGACGATGGCGGCAGCCGAGACGATGTGCTTTGGGGGTGCCCAGGACTGGGGCTGTACCGGTTTGGTCATGTCACATTTTCTCCAGGATCCGGATGACTTTCAGCAGGTGCTCGTTCTCCGGCACGGGCACGCCGTATTTTTCCCCGAGTTCGACCATCTTGCCGGCGAGAAATTCGACTTCGGTCTTTCGGCCTTGCTCGATGTCCTGCAGCATGCTCGTCTTGCCTTCCGGAGACAGGCTGTTCAGGACGGGGCGGAATCGGGCGATGTCGCGGTCGTTCAGGCCGACGCCTGCCGCCTGAGACACTTGCACGACTTCCTTCATGACCTCTTCCATCCAGCTTCTTGCGCTGTGGATGGTCTGGAAAATGCCGTACGGGGCGCGGAGCACCGAGGAGGTCTGGTTGACCCCGACGTTGATCATGAACTTCCACCACATCTCGCGCCAGATGTCGTCCGGGATTTCGTAAGGGACGTCTGCCTCGCGGAAGAGCTGTTCCACAGCGGCTTCCGCTTCCGGATACTCGCCGGCACGCGTGCCGAACGTGATCTGCCCAAGCTTGGAGTAGCGGATGTCGCGCTCTTTGCGCTGCGCATCAATCCCGACACACATGGCGTAGAGGACCGGATTGTCCGGGAAGGCCGCTTTCAGGTCTTCTTCACTCGAGATTCCGTTCAGGAGCGGGAGAAGGATTGTCTCCGGCCCGACAAACGGGCGGACGCAGTCAATCGCTTCATCCAGCTGGTCGTTTTTCACGCCGAACAAAATCAGGTCAATCGGCCCCGCTTCATCGGTCAGCGGCTTGTAGCGGAAGCGGGTCTCGCGTCCGTTGATACGGATGCCGTGGTCCTTGTAACGCGTGATGCGGCCTTCATCGGCCAGGACATGGAAATTCTCTTTCAGATGTGTCTGCAGGCGCTCGGCGTAGGCCGCCCCGATGGCCCCGAGGCCGATCAGAGCCGCGGTCCGGATGTCGCTCATGATGTCGTCCCCTTTCTTTCATATATTCAAGAGTTTATCATAGAAGAAGCGGACAGATGACGTAAAATTCTAGGTAATCCGTCTTTTCGGACAGAGAGAAAGGGGATTTTTCAGTTGAGAGAATCGGTGAGGGACCGGCTGCTCGCCGGATATGATGGGACGGCAGACCGGGACGGCGTGAGTGGAAAGCGGCTCGCGGACAGGCTGGCGGCACTTGCTTTAATCGGGGAGACAGAGGATGGCGGAGTCAACCGCCCGGGTTTCTCGGCGGAGGAAAAGTTGGCGAAGGAACAGGTTATGGAATGGATGCGCGAAGCGGGACTGGATGTCCGGATGGACGGCGCAGGGAACGTGATCGGACGGCTTGAAGGGAAGGCAGACGGACCGGCATTCGCGGCGGGCTCCCATGTCGACTCGGTCCCGAACGGCGGCAATTTCGACGGTCCGCTCGGCGTGCTATCCGCGCTTGAAGTGGTCGAGGCATGGAAAGAGACGGGTTACGAGCCGCCGGTGCCGGTGGAAGTGATCATCTTCTCCGAAGAGGAAGGATCACGTTTCGGCGCGGGCATCATGGGCAGCCAGGCGATGACGGGCGACCTCGGGCGTGAGGCGCTATCCGCGCTTTCGGACTCGGACGGCAACTCGCTTGAAAAGGTCATCAGCGCCTACGGCACGTCCATGGATGCATTCCTGGAAGCCGCGAGGGACCCGAAAGAAATCGGATTCTACGCGGAAATTCATATTGAGCAGGGGAAACTGCTCGAGCAGGCAGGTTTGCCTGCCGGTATCGTCAAGGGCATTGCGGGACCGGCCTGGCTGAATGCTATCTTCCGTGGAACAGCAGGACATGCCGGCAATACGCCGATGATCGGAAGAAGGGATCCGCTCGTCGCGGCGGGCCGCTTTGTGCATGAAGTGAGTTCGCTGCCCGCCCGGTTCAGCGATACTGCCGTGGCTACCGTCGGCAAGCTGAACGTCTCTCCGAACGGCGCCAACGTCATTCCGGAGGAGGTTGCACTCACCGTCGATATCCGTGACCTTGATAAGGATGCGCGTGACGGCCTGGTCCGGAAGGTGCGCGAAACAGCGGAGCTCTGCGCGGCTGAAGCTGGAGTTGAAGTCGAGCTGAACCTGGCCTCCTCGATCGACCCAGTGCCGGTAACGGATGAAGTACGGGAAGAACTTGCCCAGGTCTTCGGACAAGCGGGCATCCGGCCGATGGAACTCATGAGCGGCGCCGGCCATGACGCCATGATTCTTGGAAGGCATGTGCCGATGGCGATGATCTTCGTGAAAAGCATCGGCGGCATCAGCCACAACCCGGCGGAATGGTCCGACCTCGACGACTGCATCGCCGCCGTCCATCTGCTGAAGCGGTTTGCGGAAAAGCGGATGGAGAAGATGGCCGGGGATGAGGGTTGAGGAAGTTACCGGTCCGCGGGAAGCCTATCTCCCATTGCTGAAGCTGGCGGATGAAGGGGAGGCGGCTGTCCGGAACTATCTCCATGACGGCCGGCTCTACGTGGCGAGGTCAGGAGGCGAGGTTCTTGGGGCGGCGCTGTATGTTCCCGTTGATGAGGAAACGGTGGAGCTAAAGAACATCGCACTTCATGAAGAGGCCCGGGGTGTGGGGACTGGACGTGCACTCATCGAAGACGGCATCGTCCGGTACACGGAGATGGGCTTCAGGCGGATGATCGTCGGAACGGCCAACTCCAGCATCGGAAATCTCTCCTTTTACCAGAAGTGCGGGTTTCGAATGAGCCACATCCGAAGAGGTTTCTTTTTGTCCTATCCAGAACCGATCTGGGAAAACGGGATCCGCGCATTCGACATGGTGATGTTCGAGCGGGAATTACATAAGTCGGGACTCGAGGAGGAATGACGTTGAAGCGGTTTTTGATCGTATTCATTGGAATGGCTGCCGCGCTTCTTGCGGCGGAATGGATTCAGGGCATGCTGCTGACGGCTGCCTATGTGCCCGGCGGCAACACGGTTGAGATGGCCATGTGGGTACGGCTCGGCATCTCGGCATTATTCGTCACGAGCGTTTATCTGCTCATGGACAAGTTCAGGCGGAAGAAGGTGAGCGCATGAGGAACATGACACCGGAACAGTTCAGGGAAAAGGTGCGGAGCGGGGCTTTTTCGGGACCGACCGCAGGCGTATGCGACGGCTATGTACAGGCGAACCTGGCAATCTTGCCGAAGGAGGACGCATTCGAATTTCTCCTGTTTTGCCAGCGCAATCCGAAGTCGTGCCCGCTGATTGACGTGACTGACGTCGGTTCGGCGATTCCGGCAGCATCAGCGCCAGGTGCCGATCTCCGGACGGACCTGCCGAAATACCGGGTGTACCGGAACGGGGAACTGGCCGACGAGCCGACCGATCTAAACGAGTATTGGACGGACGACATGGTGGCGTTCCTGATCGGCTGCAGCTTCACGTTCGAGGAAGCGCTGATCCGCAACGGAATCCCGATGCGGCACCATGAAGAGGGTGTGAATGTCCCGATGTACCGGACCTCGGTGGATACGGTTCCTGCCGGGAAGTTCTCGGGTCCCATGGTGGTGTCGATGCGGCCGATGGGCGCGGGCGACGTGGTCCGTGCCGTCCAGGTGACGAGCCGGTTCCCGTCGGTCCACGGGGCGCCGGTCCATATCGGAAATCCGGAGGAAATCGGAATCCGGAACCTTACTAAACCGGACTTTGGTGACGCGGTCACGGTACGTGAAGGGGAAACGCCAGTCTTCTGGGCGTGCGGTGTCACCCCTCAGTCCGTCGCGATGCATGCAAAGCCTTCGCTCATGATCACCCATGCGCCGGGCCATATGTTCGTGACGGATCTGAAAAGTGAACAACTGGGTGTGATTTGATGACAGGAGAGATCGATATGGTACAGACATTGGATGGAATCGGACGTTTTGAAGCGCCTAAGGAAAGCTGGCCTGAGCTGTACGCTACGGTCCGGGGATGTGTTTGAAGAGGCAGTAGAGACCCGCCGTTATCTTCATATGAACCCCGAGCTTTCATTCGAAGAAACGGAAACGGCAAAATTGGTTGCTGATAAGCTCCGTGCCTGGGGCTATGACGTCCAAGAAGGCGTCGGAGGCACTGGTGTGATTGGTGTCCTGAAAGGCACAGCACCGGGACCGGTCGTCGGTCTGCGGGCTGACATGGATGCCCTCCCGATGCAGGATGAGATCGATCAACCGTACCGCAGTACACGTGACGGCAAGGCGCACACATGCGGGCATGATGCGCATACGGCGATTCTTTTGGGCGTTGTCCGGGCATTCTCGGAAACCGGCTTGGAGCGGGGCACGCTCAAGCTGATTTTCCAGCCTGCCGAGGAAATCGGGAAGGGTGCGGAAGCGATGATCCTTGACGGGGCTATGGACCATCCGAAAGTGGACGTCATGGCGGGACTTCATGTCCATCCGAGCGTCCGGACAGGCGAATTCTCGCTGTCTTCGACCGGATTTGCGACGGCTGCAGGAGACTTTTTCGAGCTTGAATTCAAGGGTGAAGGCGGACACGCGGCTTATCCCCACCAGACGGTCGACCCGATTATGATCGCCGCGCAGGCACTGGTCACGATGCAGCAGATCGTCAGCAGGCAGACCGACCCGCTTGACTCCGTCGTGCTCAGCTTCGGCAAGATCGAAGGCGGCACGAAAAACAACATCATCCCGAATTCGGTCCGAGTGGAAGGAACCGTCCGGACGATGTTGCCGGAGACGCGCGCCCGGATGGAGGAGCGTATGCGCGCCATCGCGGAAGGCGTCGCAGGTGGGCTCGGCGGATCCTGCATGCTTACCTATCATTACGGCGTCCCGTCGGTGAAAATCGCGGACGTGCCGGCACGGGTATTAGAGGAAACGGTGGACTCTCTGTTTGGCCCGCAGGCGCTGAAGAAAGTCATCCCGGCAATGGGCGGCGAGGACTTCTCCTTCTTCTCGGAACAAGTCCCGTCCGTCTTCTTCCGCCTCGGCACCCATGGCGCAGACGACCGGACCGCCTACGCCAACCACAACAACCGGTTTGACGTCGACGAAGACGCATTCCTGTACGGGATTGCGACATTCATCGAATTGACGAACCGGCTGACGGCGATGGAACCGGGTGAGTTTGAATAATGGAATGAATGAGCCTGCCTGGTGCGGCAGGTTTTTTGGAGATATTAAGCATGCAGGCGAAATTAAGAAATATGAAAAGGGAGGAGTCCCATTCAATTATTACTCGCTCTACACTCTGAGTGTCCTTTCCTCAGCCTAGGTTGGGAACCCGTATCAAGGCAGCTTTTTCTGTTATAATATACAATAAGGAGGGGTTATGGATGAAGGTGCTTTCCTTTGAAAAACTCAAAAAGAACAATCTTGAAAAGAGGGAATCCGTAGCCAACGTCATTGACCGCTACAATCGCATGTATCCGGCAGACCCCGCAATAAAGAAGGCTAATAAAATGAGAAATCCTGACGAGGAAAAAGTCCTCTCGAGGTTTAAATTGAAATGACTGATGATAAAGATATTCAATGGGCGAAAACTGAAATTGAAAAGCTGATTCCTATTAAAGAAGATAAACTCTCGACCATGTTGGCTACTGCATCAATCATAACCACCCTTATGGAGCCTATTCCTCGAAAAGACGCTTACCCGATTGTGGTGGGTGGATTGGCAGTGGAGATTTATACCCAAGGAGACTATACAACCCGAGATATTGATTTCGTGACCAGCTCCAGTATTGCATTAAGAGAGCTACTGCCTAAGATCGGCTTTAAACGAGAAGGCCGGATTTTTTATCATGAGGGAATTGAGATTGTCATAGATGTTGTAGATAACGCACTTGAAGGTTCATATGAGAAGTTAGTTAAGCTTCAGTTAGATCAGGAGCGGTATGTCTATGTAATCTCCATGGAAGATATTATTTTGGATCGGTTGCGTGGTTTTGAGAACTCAGATTCCAATGAATGGGGACTTAGGCTGTTGGCAAGCAACTATGATTCAGTCGACTTAGAATACATTAAAGCTGGTGCTGTTGGTCCAGAAAAAGTGGAGCTTAAAAGATGGCTTGCGGCAATTGATAATTCGAATTAAGAGAAAAAGCCAAGGCATCCCGTGGTGGATGCCTTGGCTTTTATAATTCCTGTTGCTTCATATCACTCGCAAGCTGCTCAAGCAGCCCTTCCTGATATCCCGCTTTTCCGCTCCGCCGCAATTCTCTAGCAAGCTCAATCAATCCTGGGTCGGACAATCCGTCGAGTTTGGCGGCCCGGCCCGAAATGTCTTCTTCCGACATCGCCATCCGGTATGATTCTGCGTCCATCCGCCACAGCTCCACACGCTCCGGATGCCGGTCGATCAGCCGCTGTGCCATCTGGAGGCCTTCCGGGTCGAAGTCGCCGGAGTAGCGGAAGGTGACGTCTTCGGCCGCGAGGAGGTCGAGCAGCATCCATGCGGAGGATCGGAACTGGCCGTGCGTACAGATGATCGGGGTGTCCGGGACGAGATCGATGAGCGCCGAGCAGACGCCGGAGTTTTCGACGATCCAGACGTCGCGCCCGGCGGCGGGCTTGACTTCTGTGATGTCCCTGAGCATCTTGACCGGGACGTTCAGGACGCTGTCGGTTTCAGCGGCGGCCTGCCAGAGCGGGTGGGTGCCGTCTGCCGTGGAGGCGACGAGTCCGCGGCAGGTGACGAAGCTCCACAGGTCGTCGCGCGTCAGGCCGAACCGGGCGTACAGGTCATTGAGTTCTTCCGAGGACCGCGGCATGCCGGTGTCTTCCGCGCCGTCCGTCACCGATCGGACATACAGGCAGTGGGTGAGCAGGCGGCCTGTGAGCTGTGAACTGTCGAAGGCGTGCGGGTTGCCTGTCGTGCGCTGGGCGAAGAGGGGGAGAAGTTCCATGTCCGATTCTCCCGAAAGTTCTCGGTAAGCTTCAAAGACGCGCCCCAAAAGTTCTGCTAGACGAGCATCGTCTTCCCGGTACAGTGCCCGGATCCAGCGGGTGTCCGGTGAGAGTGAAGCAATCCTCGTCCACCAGAACGCCCCGTCCGGGTAGGTTTCCTCCAATGTCCGGATGAAGGCGGCGGCCGCGTCTTTTGCCCACGCACGTTCCTGCTCTTTTGTCGTGAGCGGCTCTCCGAAGAACTGTTCAAGCAGTTCGGGTAGGGACAGGCCGCTGAAGACGGTCCGGCCGAGGGCTTGTTCAAATTTGTTCAATGTAAGGCCCCGGCGGGTCAACTCATCGGGCGCAATGCCAGTGAAACCGGCAATCGAGCGGATTTCCTCCGGCGTGAAGAGGGCGAGCTTCACCGAGCCGCCGACTTTGCCGAGCGACCGGTATTTGCCACGGAGGAGTCCGAACAGTTTTGTGAACGCGGGATCTTCGCGGAGGAGCCGGAATTTATCATCCATCGCCAGCGGGCTCCTTGATGTTGTCGGTCAGGAAATCCAGCAGGTCGGTCTGTTCGGAAGCCGGGGCTTCGGGTTCGCGGTCTGCCCGGGAATTGCGCGGTTGCTTCGTCCCGGTCCGGGTGTTGTCTGATGCGGATTCCGGTTGGGGCTGCTGCGGCATGCCGGTTTCTTTGCCGCCCTCCGCGGCAGCGGCTTCCGCAACCGCAGAAACGATCGGCTGTTCATGGGCCTCCGCACCGTCATCGAGCACAAGCTGCTTTTCACGCCCGTTCCACTCGTACCGGATCGTCGAGACAAAATCGGCGTTTTTCTGCCGAATCAGTTCGTAGACAGAAAGGCTTGGCACGGTATCGTAATCGCCCCATAGCGCCTGGGAGTTCATGATGTAGTTGAAGCCGAGCTGTTCGACGACTTCGAACATATCCCGGATGTTCGTGTCATCGACTCCGGCGAACGCCTCGTCGAGCGAGATGACGTACGGTGCGAAGTCTGCGGCTTCCTTGTAGCGCGAGTAGGCCGCGGTGAACAGCGGGATATACATCGCCATCGCTTTTTCGCCGCCGCTGAATTTGTTGAAGGCGTGGTCGGTCAGTTCGCGGGAAGGCTCGTTTTCCTTGCGGTAGGAAAGCACGAAGCGGAACCATTTCCGGTAGTCGAGAACTTCCTTCAATACTTGGCGCATCGTCGCGCCTTCCTGGTCTTCCTCGGCCAGTTGCTTGGCGCGGTCAATTCTGGAGCGGAAATGGTTCTGGATCCGCTCGCGGTCCTCGGGTTTCATGAATCGTGCATCGAGCCTGAGTAGCCGGACAAGCTCTGTGGTGTCGAGTTCTTCTTCAGAGTCGGCAGGGAGCGGCTTCCATTTGATGGAGAAGATCAGGCCCTGTGAGTTGTTCCGTTCCTTCATGATGCCGTCCATTTCCCTGACCCACTTTTCCGTGCGCTGGATGCGGGCGCGGAGGATGTTGCTGACGGTGTGGAGGATGATGTCTTCAAACAGCTTGCGTTCCTGCTCATCAAGCGCCTGCTGCTGCTGGATCAAGGCGTCGGAGAGGAATGCAGCGACGGCGTATGGGCTGTCGCGTTTGCCGAACAGGTCCATCTCGATGATTTTCCGTCCGTTGTTCATCTTCCAGCGCCCGATTTCCGCTTCGTGGACCGGGGTCCATCCGCCGGTGAACCATGACGGCTCTTCCCGCTGTTCGGAACGCTGCGTCAAGGAGTAGTCGATCAGAGAGAATTGCTCACCCAGGAATGCTTTCGTCAGCTGCTCATCCAGTTTCGGCTTGCTTTTGCTTTCCAGGATGGAATTGAAATCAGGAGAGGAGGCCGTGCTGTCCTCATCCGTACCGGTGACGAACCCGCGTGTGGTCTCTTCCTTGACGGCATTTTTCCATTCCTCTTCCATCAATGTCCAGAACCTGACGTCGAGACGGAGGGCGTCCAGTTTTTCCTCGTTCTTCGTGATTTCCGCTTTCGTCTCCGGAATTTCCTCATACGTCCGGTCGCGTGTTGCCTTCAGCTCGGTCAAGCGTTTTTGGAGTTGCTCGATTTCACGGCGGATGTCGTCGATGCCTTCGAGTTCCATCTGTTTCTCGATCGATTCGATGTCCCGGCGGAAGGTGTCAAGATCGTCCTGCGCGGTGTATTGTTCACCGCGGAGTTCATCGGACGTCTCCAGCAGTTCTTCAAGCGCCGTACGGAAACTGGCGATATTCTGACGGGCATGGCGGATATCGCGGGCGGTCCGGTCCAGGCCGTGAAGGACGGCTGCATAGTCTTCCGCCGCCCGGATGGCGTCCGCGAGCGGTTCCGGCTTCAGGGTGAGGCCGAGGGCACTGCCGTCCTGGTGGAGCTTCGTCTGCAGTTCCCTGGCTTCCGAATGGGCGCTTTTCCATTCGCTTTCCAGCCTAAGGAGCATTTTTTCCGACTGCCTGAACTGTGTATCGGTCTTCACGATCTCGTCGCGGATCTCTGCAAGCGCCTTGTCGTCCGGGATGTCGAGGCGGTATTGTCCGGTGCTGTCCAGCAGTCCGGCGATCCGGCGGTCCTCCGCATCCAGGCGTTCTTTTTCTTCCTTTAAAACGGCGAGACGGGATTTGGCCTCTTCGATCATCCGGGCGCGGTGGCGTTCCCGGGACGTGCGGCCGATGTATTTGGACGGGCCGTGATCGGGGGCATGCCCGTGCAGGATGCCGAACGAGTAGGACCCGTCCGCGTCCAGATGGAAACGGCCTTCTTCCGGTGAAAGCGGGATGCTCCGGAGAACGTCATCGATCCGTTCCGCGGAGAGCGGGCTGCCGGTTTCCACATCCGGCATCAGATAATCGGCCAGTGTCGGCGTCATGAGAAGCGGTTCGGGGCGGAGCACGCGGTCGCTTTCCGGCTGTACGTCCTCGCCGGTGATCAGCGCATCCAGCAGGCCGGCTGCCTCAAGAGCGGATTCCAGCTGTTGCTTCTCTGCCTCGCCGACGTCCTCGCGGAACTCCACTGCCGCGAATAACGGGACGGAAGAAATGCCGCTGTCAGTGAGTCCGGCACGGAATTGTTCCGTGTCCGGATGGCGGCCGGGGCTGGCGTCTGTGGCTGTTTTCCAGCGTTCGATTTCATCTTCTTCGGCCCGGATGGCTTCCGAGTTTTGTTTTTGGACATGCCGCAGGACGGCCTGTTCGTCGAGGAGGCCAGCCCGGTACGTTTCGATGGAGTCCAGGAACAACTGGCGGACATCTTCAAAACGGGCAGTGTCATAAAGTCCCGCAGCCATGCGGGACAGCAGCGTGGCGTCGTCTTCCGTGAACGGCAGGGCGGGGCGGTTTTGGAAATAGGAGAAGAGAGAATCGGTCAGTGTTGCTTTCGCTTCCCCGAACCATTGGTCCAGGTCGCGGAGCCGTCCGCGCAGTTCGTCCACTTCCTGTTTTTGTTCGGAAGCGCGGCGCTGGAGACGGGCCGCTTCTTCGTGCTTCCGTTCCATTTCGAGGGAGAGTTCCCGAAGCTTGCGCAGCCGCCGGAGATGGGCGTTCGCATCCTGGTGGAACGCCGTGAAATCAAGGTCTTCCCCGAGACGGCCGCCAAAATGATCGGCGTTCACCGCATGGCTGTCAAAGGCGGAGTCGGCGGAAAGGGCATTTAGTTCGCCGAATGCGTCTTCTGCATCTCGGTTCAGCTTCCGGAGCCGGTCCTCTTCCCGGTCCGCGTCGCCGCGGATGGCCCGTTCCTTGTCGCGGTTCCGCTCCATTTTTTCCTCCAGGGAAGCGATTTTGCGCTGAAGCCCGCCAGCTTCCTCCTGCTTTTTCACCAGTTCCTCGCGGAGATTCCATACTTTGTGGCTCCTGAGGCGTTGGCTTGCCTGTTCGGCCGTCTCGATTTCGGCAAGCGCCGTGCGCTGCGTTTCTTCCAGCCCGGCAAGCGTTTTCGTCAGGTCGCTGATCACCCGTTCTTTTTCGGCTGCCCCGATGTCGGCGGCCAGACGACTGGCGCGGGCGTTTTCATGGAAATGATGCCGTTCCGCCAGAATATATTCGTTGTATGCGTGGTAGGCTTTTTCGAGTTTCCGGACGGATTCGTATTCCGCTTCCTGCTTGTCGTATTGCTGCTGGGCAAGGTCCATGCTGTCGATCGTGTCGGACAGGTGGCGAAGCTCCTCGTCGGTCAGCGGCGGCAGCGCGGACTCCAAAATACCGGTGATGACGGTCGGCTTAAAGTCCTTTGACAGCTTCGGCGTGCGGATCTGCACGAGCAGTTTGATCAGGTCGTCATAGGCCTCAGCCGTTTCAAATCCGAAAACGTGCTTTCGGACCAGTTCCGCGTATTCGCCCTGTGAACGGGTCACGGTGCCGAATTCGCCGACACGGTTTTTCAGCTCCTGGAACGACAGCGGAACCTCTTCGCCGGCGGTCCGTTTCGTAAGAGAAAGCCCGTGGCCGATCCGCTCGTTGTGGATGACGAAATGCCAGGTGCTCATTGTTTTGCCGCGCCTTGCCTGAAGCCCGATTCCCGTCGTGATGTACTGCGGGCTGCCGGGCTTTTTGTATTCAAGGAACAGGTAGCCGGTCCGCTCATCGCGCCCGGAAACTTCCTTTTCCCCGAGCAGGTAATCTTCCATCTTGCGCGCGCTTGAGCCGAACGGATCAAGACGGCTCGGCGACTTTTTCCCGTCAAGCAGGACGGGAAGCAGGCTCTGCATCGTCACGGATTTCCCGGAGCCGTTCGCGCCGCGCAGCAGCAGCTTGCCGTCCGAGAAATGGAAGATTTCCTGGTCGTTGTAATACCAGAAGTTCAGCAGGCCTGCGCGGTTCAGTTCCCAGCGGTTGCTGTTCATGATGTCTCACTTCCTTCATTGAAGTCATCCGGGTACCCTCCGGCAAGGACCCCCATAAGCGGCAAGATCCGGATCATGCCGTCTTCAGCCGCATGTTCGGCCATCGCCCATTGTTCCATTTCATCGATAAGTTCCGACCGGACCGCGGCCAATGTGCCGTCCCGGAAATGTTTTGTCCATCCGCTCCCGTAAATCCGGCGCATGTCGCCGAGGATGTGGTCAAACTCGCCTTCCGTCAGCATGACCGTTCCGTCCGGGCCGGGCGGGAACTGGTCCATCCGCTTCCTGAGCTCGGCGGACAGTTGGAGGATCAGGTCGCCGGCTGCCTTCTGCATCGGATAGACCGTGTGATGCTGGCGCGGTTCTTCGACGGACAGAAAAGCGGTGTTCCGGAAGACCCGCAGCTGGTAGGGGCTATGTTCCTCGATCAAGTCGGCAAGCCGGCCGCGGAAGTTGCGGATATAGTGGAAGTCCGCGTCCCTGTCGCCGCCGCGCTCTACGCCCGGGGAGAAAAACAGCTTCCGGTGGACACGGTGGCGGCGATTAAGTTCCGGATCCGGGTTTTGTTCAGCCTCCAGGATCTCCTGCCAGTTGTCCATGGAGAGAAGATCCGAGGGGAACGTGCGCATAAAGTAGCGGCCGTATTCCGTCGCTTCATAGAGCACTTCCTGTTCCTCATTGCGGTCAAAACGGGCAAGTTCCCCGTCGATTGTCCGGAGAAGGCCGAAATCCATCAGTTTTTTGAGCGCGCGGATAAGCGCTTTCCGATGTATGTAAAGCGTCCAGTCGATGCCGGGTTCCGCCGAATACTCCTCCTGGATCTCCCGGCACATCTCGGACAGGAGAAACTGCTCGTCCGGTGACTTGTCCTGCAGGAAGGCAAGGGCGCAGCAGAAAATGGCGTAGTCGAGCGGTTCCTCGAACTCCGGGATGCCCATGTACGCCTCAGGCACCGCCGGGATCTTCTCGAGTTTCACGAATTGGGGATGGATATGCAGCTGCAGTCCGAACCGTTCCCTCAAATAAGTCCGGAGCGGCTTTTCGCGTTCACGGACCAGGCGGTGCCACTCCGGATTCTCGGAGCGGAGAATCCAGTAATGGTGGAGGAGAAGGTCGAGCGCCCTGACCGATTGTTCATCGAAGCCGTTTTTGTCCATCAGCTTGTCCTCCCTTCGGTGAATTCAAAAGTCGCGTCCGGCATGACCAGATCGCCGTCCCCTGACCGGAGGGTGATCCTGCGGTCGCGGTGGAGCGTCACTTTCACAAGGTAGCCGTAGTCGGTGACGACGGTTCCGTCTTTTGCGCCCGCGGACTTTCCGATCCAGCCGAGCAGCACTTTCCGGATAAACGGCTCGACGGTGCCCGTCTCGGACAGGCGAATCCGTCCCGCGTCGATATAGCGGTCGATCAGGGCGCGCTCCTTTTCCCGTTCCTCCAGATAAGCCTGCATCTGGAGGGCTTTTTCCTTCTTCTTGGAAGTAACGGCGCCGGGGCGCGTCTTTTCACGGTAGCGATTTGTCCGGGGCCGGATTTCAATGTGCTCGGGCTCTTCCTCCCACACTTCCGCGTGGATGTCGTCAGTCGTTCCTTCAAGCAGCCGGAGATGGCGGACCGTCATCGGGCCGAAGACGGCGGCCGAGAGCCGGTGTGCTTCTGCGAGGAAGTCGAAGCCGGCAAACCATTCCGCAAGCTTCAGGTATTCCTTTTTGCGGCTCCTGAAATGCTGCTGCCGCTCTCCAAGTCGCTGAACATGCCGCGCGACCCGGCGGATCATTTCATTGGTCTGCCACTCGAGCAGTTCCAGCTCGCTCTGTGAACCGCCGAACCCGAGGAACCACCCGCGGAGCGACGACCAGTACCCCTCATAATTCCGGCGCCATTCCCCGACGGGCGGAGGTGAGTCATCGAGCCTCGGCACAGACAGCCGATATTCGATGAGCCGGTCGAACAGCGGGGCCATGCGGTGGATGTCCAGTTCATCCAGCAGCTGTTTTAGCTGGAGCGACGTCCGCTGGAGCGAAACGACAAAATCCCGGAGATAGGCAGTGAACTGGTTTTTATACGCAAGGAACGCCTCCGGCTGCATGCGCTCTCCCGCCTGCTCGCGGTTGATGTAGGCGATATAGTCGGCTGTGTTCGTCCGGATCTTCCTAAAATGGTCGATCACTTCTTCATAGAGGAGATTCACCTCATTTGGTGCCGGAAGCTCGCCGCCGATTCCGACTTCAAGCGCTCGGACGGCCTTTAAGAGCCGGTCAAACTGCGACTTCTCGAGTGAACCACGGATCTCATCCCCCCTGCGCTCCAACTCCAGGATCATCCGCTCCAGCTCGACAGTCATCGGCGTACACTGGTAGCTGTACCGTTTTTTCTTGAATTCCTCAATCGTCCTCGCGCTCGTCATGTCCTGCCGGCGGGCGAGGTTGTTCCATTTCGTGAGCTGGTCAAGATGCGAATGAAGCTGCTCCTCCGTCAAGTCCGGATTCCCGCCGTACCGCCACATATAGGCCAGCACTTCCTCCGGGGAAATGAAATCCCGCATCCGTTCATGCTGGAGATAGAAGAAGCGCAGGATCTGCCGGTAAACCGGCGCGTTATCCACTCCCAGATACTTCGCTTCGGTGATTGCCTTCATGGAATCCCCCTTTTCTTGGAGAATGTACTACTGCTTTTATTGTAGAGGAAATGGAAGTGAAATTGAGAGAGAATTTATGTGAAAATGTTAAATTCGGGAAGTTCATGTACGAAAAGCGAAGGGTCTCCCAGGTTTGCGCACGAATCCAAGAAGTTCGCGTACGAAAAGAGGAGCGCCGCCAGTTTGAAACTTCCCCCAACCCCCATCCGTACAAATCACTAAAGACCCACAACATGATTGGACGTGAGCCTATGAACATCATCTTCGCCACACTCGGCATCTGGATTATCGCAACCCTTTCCATCTTCGCCTTTATCCGGCGAAGTGAGCGGCAAGATCCGCAGGGGAAGGGCCCGGGCATCATCGCCATCACCTCGGCGCTGCTGGCGTTGCCGGTCGCAGCGATGATGGGCGGGATCCTCTTTGCGCTGGCCGGGTCGGTGCAGGTGGTCGGCTGGTTGTTTGATTTGGAGATCAGTTCGGGCAAAGTCGGGATTTTCGTCATCGCTGTGCTCGTGTATCTGTTCAGTATCGACAGCCTGGTCGAGATTTTCCTGAAATCCGTCATGGGCAAGTCAGTTACGGGCAAGCTGGTGCTGCTGTTCACACGGGTGCTCGCCTTTTACATAATCGGCCTGATTGTCGGCGCGCAGGACGGGACCGCATTGCCGGTCGCGGCCGGACTGGCGGTGATGCTGCTCGTGATGGAAACCTTGTTCCGTCTTTTGAAGAAAAGCGGAAAGGATTCCGGCAGTGAGGGTCGGCGCAGGCGGAATGTGTAATCTCCCGTCAGCATGGTGTACTTTCACACGGCTATTGTGTACTCCCGGGCACGCAACTGCCTCCGTCCCGATATCTCCGCTATAATGGATAGCAACACCAGATAAGAAGAGGGGGCTGCGGGATGGCATCGACACAACAGGACTTCACACAGGGGCCGCTTGCCCGGCAGATGTTCGCCTTTGCCTGGCCGCTCCTGCTGGCGAACCTGCTGCAGGTGTCGTATCAGCTGATCGACTCGCTTTGGGTTGGGAACCTGATCGGGGCGGATGCGCTCGGGGCGGTGTCGATTTCGTCGACTGTGCTCTTCACGGTGCTGTCGTTCGTACTCGGACTGAACAATGCGGCGCTTACGATCCTGTCCCAGCAAAAGGGGCGCAAAAGTGAAGACGGGCTGAAGCGTTACCTGAATGCGTTCGTCGTGCTGATGTCGCTCATGTCGGTCACGCTTGGCATTGTAGGGATCTTTATCGCCGAACCGGTGCTGCGGCTGCTCGGCACGCCGGAAGTGATGTTGCCGATGGCGACAGCGTACCTGCAGATCAACTTCACGGGACTGCTGTTTTTGTTTGGCTACAACTTCATCACGACCGTGATGCGGTCGGTAGGAGACTCCAAGACCCCGCTATATTTTGTTGCGGCGGCGGTTGTTCTGAATGCCGTTCTCGACCCGGTATTCATTTCGGTATTCGGATGGGGAATCGAGGGGGCGGCGTATGCGACGGTACTGTCGCAGGGGCTGTCGTTCATTGGAGGCCTCATCTACATACTCCGGAAGCGGCTCGTGCCGTTTGCGAAGCCGACGGTTCCGAAGTCACGGGAAGTCAGGGACATCCTGAAGCTCGGCATTCCGGCGGGGCTTCAGATGAGCGTCATTTCGGCGGGTGTCATGGCGATCATGAGCGTTGTCGCATCTTTCGGCCCTGCGGTTGTCGCCGGCTACGGTGCGGCGTGGCGGCTCGACAGCCTAATCATGCTCCCGGCTCAGGCGCTCGGGACGGCCGTGAACTCGATGGCGGGACAGAATATCGGAGCGGCCAAATGGGAACGGGTCGGCCGCATCACGAAGTATGGTTTCTTCTTTAATCTTGGCGCGATGCTTTTTATGGCGGCACTGTTGTTTCTGCTCGCAGAACCCGCCGTCAGGCTGTTTATTAGGGAGCCGGAGGCGGTTGAATTCGGTACGGATTATCTGAGGACGATTGCGTTCTTTTATCCGTTCCTCGGCATCAACTTTATCCTGAACGGTGCGGTACGCGCGGCGGGAGCGATGTTCCAGGTGCTGGTCCTGAACATCATCTCGTTCTGGGTACTGCGCTATCCGTTCGTTTGGCTGTTTTCCGAATGGTTCGGCCGCGACGGGATCGCATTCGGCATGGGAACAAGCTTTATCATCAGTAGTGTGTTCGCGTTTCTTTACTACAGGTACGGGAAGTGGAGAGAGATCAAAGCAATTTCTGAGGAGTGATCGATATGGCAGTGGATGGAATCATTTTCGATTTGGATGGGACGCTGTGGGATTCCCGCAAGGCGGTTGCAGAGTCGTGGACGAAGGTTGTGCAGGAACGTCATGATAGGGAGCGCGAGGTGACAGAAGATGATCTGACGGGTCTGATGGGCCTGCAGCTGCCGGAGATCGGAGACCGGTTTTTTCCGGAACTGGACGCAGATGAACGCAAAGAATTGATGGACGAGTGCTGTATGTATGAGAACGACTACGTTGCCAAGGAAGGCGGCGTACTGTATCCGGGACTGGAAGAGGTGCTGGAGCAGTTATCCCAAACCTACAAGCTCTATATTGTCAGCAACTGCCAGGACGGCTATATCGAAGCGTTTTTCGAGGCGCATGGGCTCGGCAGGTACTTTAAAGACTACGAAAACCCCGGCCGCACCGGATTGCCGAAAAGCGGCAATATCAAGCTTGTCTTGGAGCGGAACAATCTGAAGAACGCAGTGTACATCGGGGATACACAAGGTGACGAAGATGCGGCAAGAGGCGCAGGCGTTCCATTTATATGGGCGGCCTACGGATTCGGCCAGCCGGAGAATCCGGATTACCGGATCGGCTCTCTCTCGGAACTGCCGGAGCTGGTGGAACGGCTTTGAGGTACAGGGCCGGGCGGGATGTATGGCTCGGCAGTGTGATCTGGGGGAGCATTGCGCTTCTCATCTGGGGCGTCAGTGAAATGTTATCAGGCGGTGACCCGGTCGGCGCAATTATTGTTGGAGCCGTCATCCTCCTTTTGTTGTCGATCTGGTTCCGTACATCCTATGAGATTAAAGATGGGCGCCTGTTCATCACTTCCGGTCCGTACTACAAATCGATCCCGATTGACCGGATCACCTCTGTCCGTAAGACGACAAACCCGTTCACCTCACCATCGCTCACCACCCGGAAGCTGGAAATCCAGTTCGGGACTCATGGTGTCGTATCAGTCGGACCGGAAGACCGGGATGAACTGATCCGGGCGCTGCGGGAAGTGAATCCTGAAATCGAAGTGAGGAAATAGCAGAATCTAAAGACGCATGCAAAAAAGCGGCGTCTTTATTTCTATCATACAATTTCAGAATATTTAATATACAGGTTTAAGGGAGGAGGTGTTGGGAGAAAGGAAAAGACACGGCCAAATTTAAAGGGGGACTCTGATGAAAGCGAAAGCGCAGCCGACATTTATGTATGCCCTGGTGTCTATGATTCTTCTTTTTGCACTTCTTGTCACGGGAATCGTTGTTCTGGAACTTAACCTGCAGCTGACGATGTTCATCGGGCTTATGGCGGCCATCCCGATCGCCATGAAAATCGGGTTCTCGTACAGTGAAGTCGAAGGGTTTGCGTTCGATATGATCCGCAATGCACTCGGCGTGATCATGATTCTGATCGCGGTCGGTACGCTGATCGGGACATGGGCAGCGGCAGGGACGATTTCGACACTTACATCGATCGGCCTGCAGATTATCCACCCGACCTACTTTCTTGTCACGGCGCTGATCTTATGCGCGCTCGTTTCGATGGCGACTGGGACCTCGTGGGGAACGATCGGCTCTGTCGGTATTGCGCTGATCGGCGTGTCCGAAGCATTCGGCATCCCGGCCGGCATGGCAGCGGGTGCCATCATTTCCGGGGCGGTTTTCGGGGATAAGCTGTCCCCGCTATCCGACAGTACGAACATGGCTGCAGCAGTATCAAGGGTCGACCTGATGGCCCATGTGCGGCATATGCTCTGGACGACCTTTCCGGCACTGGTAGGAACGGCTGTCTTGTTCACGATTGTCGGATTCATGCAGGGGACTGCAGGTGCGGCTGCGGGGGCTGGCCAGTTGGAGACCATTCAGTCAGGAATCGCGGCAGAACTGCAGACCGGCTGGGTGACGCTCCTGCCAATCGCCATCGTCATCACGTTGCTTGTAATGCAAAAACCGGCACTTCCGGCCATCTTTGTCGGTGCGCTCGCGGGACTCGCCGTGGCGGTGTTTTATCAGGGCTTTTCGTTCACGGAAGGGGTCGGGTTCATGTGGGGCGGCTATGTGTCGGAGACAGGAATCGGCATTGTCGATGAACTCCTGACCACAGGGGGAATCGTCAGCATGCTTAACACGGTCGTGCTATTCCTGTTCGCCCTCGGATTTGGCGGGATTCTCACGCATTCGGGCCTTCTGGGCACCTTGCTCCGGCCGATGTTCCGGAAAGTGGATTCTGTCAGGAAACTGATTCCGGCGACACTTGCGGTGACTTTCGTGAACTGCGGAGTGGGTGCATCCGGTAACTTCGCGTATGCCGTTACGGGACCCGCGATGGCGCCACTTTATGAACGGCTGAGCCTGGACCGGGCCAATCTGTCCCGGACGATGGAAGACGCCGGAGCCGTTTCCGGGGTTATCATCCCGTGGCATATCACGGCGGTGTTTGCAGCGGGCACACTCGGTGTCGGCCAATTTGAGTTTATCCCTTTCCTGTTCCTCAGCTACCTCTCGCCGCTGGTTGCCCTGATCTATGGACTGACCGGCTTTGCGATCAAGAAGGCGGATGGGGAAGAGGACAGGGACGAGGACGGAGGAGAGCTGTCGGCCGCAAGTGCGGTCAGCGAATGACGCCTTCCATGGTACGGACCGGTCCTGTTTTGTCTGCCCCGGCGTTTTTCTCCTCAAGCTTATGGGAAGGATAGATGGCAGGGGACATGCAAACGTCGCCTTGAAATGAAAACAGCACGAAGGCGATTTAATGCTTTTAGATGAAGTATTTGAAAGGCTGGATGAAAAAAAGGACCGGATCATCGAAATCCGCCGCTATCTTCATGAACATCCGGAGTTGTCCTTCGAGGAAGAGGAAACAGCCAAGTATATAAGTGATTTTTACGCTGATGTGCCCGTGGATCATGTTGAAACGGACTTTGGCGGGCAGCGTGGCATTGTGGTGACGATCAATGGCGCAAAGCCGGGGAAAACCATTGCGATCCGTGCGGATTTTGACGCTCTGCCGATCAAGGAAGAGACAGGGCTTCCATTTGCTTCGAAAAATGAAGGGGTCATGCATGCCTGCGGTCATGACGGTCATACCGCATATATGCTGGTGCTGGCCGAAACGCTGGCGGAGTTCAAGGACCGGCTTCAGGGAACAGTCCGAATCATCCATCAGCCTGCGGAGGAGATGCCGCCCGGCGGCGCCATCGGCATGATCAAAGCGGGTGTCCTGGACGGAGTGGATGCCATCCTCGGAATCCATGTCATGAGCAACATGGAAACCGGTAAGGTATTTTACCGGAGTGGAAACACACAAACCGGAAGGTCCTACTTTAAATTGGTTGTGCAGGGCAAGGGTGGACACGGGTCTTCGCCGCATCTGGCCAACGACGCAGTCGTCGCGGCCAGTTCGTTCGTGATGAACCTGCAGACAATCGTGAGCCGCCGGATCAACCCGTTTGATGCGGCAACGGTCACCATCGGGAACCTGGACGGCAAAGGGACATTCAATGTCATCAAGGATGCCGTCACAATTGAAGGGGATGTCCGTGCGATGTCCGATGAAACCAGGGAAATCGTTGAACGTGAGGTCCGTGCGTTTACGGAAGGCCTGGAGCGGTCATTCCGAGTCACCTGCGACCTGGAATACAAAAATGACTATCCGGTACTTTATAACAACCCGGAAGTTACAGAACAGGTCAGGCAGTCGCTGGAACGGGCAGAAATACCGGAAGTGGATGCGGTTCTGGAGACGCCTCCGCAGCCCCCATCGGAAGACTTCGCTTATTATCTTGAAAAAGTGCCGGGATGCTTTTTCTACGTCGGAGCGGCACCGGAGACAGGGGAGGCCTATCCGCATCACCATCCGAAGTTCAATATTGATGAGAAAAGCCTGATCATCAGCGCGAAGTCGATGGCAGCGGCCGTATTGTCGTATTGCGGTGGCAGCGAAAACGAATAACACCAACAAAGAAACGGACTGAAAGGCCTGCGCATCGGATGCAGGCCTTTATATTTTCAGCGTTTCAGCATACATGTTTCGCAGGCGCATTGGGTATGGATAAAGACGATGATACATAGGAGGGGAAACATGGACAGACATTCGGTACTTCCGATGAACCCGGCCATGCCAGTGAGGGCAATGCGGCCTCCGGCAGGCAAAAAAATGCCGCCTCTAGCGGATTCGGCCCCTGTGAAGCAGATGCGGAAGATGAACAGGGGCATCGTGACGGCATTTGGTGCAATCGGCATCGCGCAGGCACTTAAAATATTCACCCATAAGGCGGTGACAGGCAAGTGGGACTGGCGGCCGCTATTCACGACTGGCGGCATGCCGAGCTCTCACTCCGCTGGTGTCTCTGCACTTGCGACCTACGTCGCTTCGAACCGGGGGGCGCGCCATACTGAGACGGCGGTTGCCGTAGTACTTGCCACCATCGTCATGTATGACGCTCAGGGCATCCGCCGTCATACCGGCGAGATCGCCAAGCTTGTGAACGACCTGGAGGACAACTTCGTCAAGCTGTCGGGCGAATTCCCGAGCCTCAAATACGAGGAACAGGAAAAAGAGCTAAAGGAACTGCTTGGCCACCAACCCCTTGAAGTTCTTGCGGGCGCCCTATTTGGCGGTGCACTCGGCCTCGTTTCGGCAAAGATTGAAAACCAGGAGCGGGAAATCGAGCATGCGCGGGGAGTCTATCCTGATTACTTGGATGAGCGAAGCTAAAAAAGGGCATTCCGGAACATTCCGGAACGCCCTTTTTCAGTTCTGCTCAAACGCATAGCCGAATCGGTACAGCTTCGTTTCATCCCCGTGATTTCCGATCAGCTGGATGCCGATCGGTAGCCCGTTTTTGGAGAAATCGGCAGGGATGCTCAGACTCGGATTGCCGGTAAAGTTGGTCGGCGATGTGAGGCTTAGAAGAGCCGGGATGACGTCGATTTCCTTGTCGTCCACAATGGTTTTTCGCTCACCGATCGGTGTCGGGAGAATCGGTAATGTCGGTGTAAGTAAAACATCGGCCTTGGAGAATACCTCATTGAACGCTTCAATCAGGCGGGGTCGTTCCTGTTGGGCGCGGACATATTCCCAACCTGGCCGCCTAATGCTTGCTTCCAGCCGTGCAAGCACTTCCGGTGCATAGTCGCCTGGACAATTTTCCATCGTCTCCCGATGGATAGCAGCGGCTTCGCACTGGATGGTTACGATCTGTGCGTCATTGATCTCGGACATGACCGGGATATCGACTTCGATTACTCTCGCGCCGAGCCTCTCGAATTTTCGGGCGGCCTTTTCTGTGGCGGCACGGATCTCCGGATCAAGCAGGCGGAAGTAGTGGGACGGCAGACCGATCACCTTTCCTTCCACACCGTCACGAAGTTCCCCGGTGAAGTCCGGCGGGGACTCCAGTAGGGAGTAGCGGTCCGCAGGGTCCGGACCGGACAGGATATTGAGCAGGACCGCGTTTTCTTCCACTCCTGCGGTGATCGGTCCGGGATGGTCCAGTGTGTAGGCGAGCGGGAAAATGTTGTGTTTGCTAATGCGGCCGAAAGTGGGTTTCATCCCGACCAGGTTGCAGGCGCTCGCCGGAATGCGGACCGATCCTCCAGTATCCGTCCCGATTCCGGCCAGTGCCATACCGGACGCAACTGCCGCAGCCGACCCGCTGCTCGACCCGCCGGAAATCTTCGATGGATCGTACGGATTTCGGACAGGGCCGAAGTGGGAGACGTCTCCCGTTGGTCCGTAGGCGAACTCATGAGTATTTGTCTTTCCTATAATGACAGCACCGGCATCCTTCAGCTTCTCGATAACTGTTGCGTCTTCAAACGGAATGAAATTCTGATGGATCAAGGACCCCATCGTCGTCAGGATCTCTTTTGTGAAGACAAGGTCCTTCACAGCAATCGGAATGCCGTGAAGCGGACCGCGCAAGGTGCCGGCTTCCCATTCCCGTGTCAGCTGCTCCGCTTCTCGGACAGCCTCTTCTTCGCATACCGTGATATAGGCGTTAAGCTCAGAGTTCTTTTTCCATATGGTTTCGAGCGTTTCATTGACAAGCTCCATCGGTGATTTCTCCCGCTCCCGGATCGAGCGGATGGCATCCAGCATGTTCAACGCAATCCCCCCCTTTTCCTAAAGGGTAGTCGAATCCTCGCGAGTTTTGCAAATATCTGATGACATGCGCAGTCCGTTCGGTCAGAATGGAAAAAGAGAATATCAGAAGGAGAGAATCAGAATGCAACCACAATCGTTTGAAGAAGCGGTGGCGCAAAAGGGCCTTCAGCGCATTGCACTATGGGGCAAGGTGACCGGCATCGCCATGATGATCACCGGCGGGATCACCGGCGTGCTCGGCCTGTTCAACTTTATTGTCGGCGCGATTCCGGGTGCAATCACGCTATTCATGGGATACCTCATCTACAAGACCGCCACGGCCGCAGCACAGATTCGCGATGGCGGGGATACCCGTGCATTGAGCGACCTGTTCCATAACTACGGCCTATATCTTCTCGTCACATTCATTATGTTTGCCGTGGGTATAGGAATTACGATTCTCATGCTGGTGCTCTTCGGCGTAGCGATCTTCAGCGGATTCATGTTCGACGGCTATTACTAAGTTGCACAAATTGACTTCCCATAACGGGGAGTCTTTTTTTATTGACCACAAATTGCACATCCCGACATATTTCCCGGGAAATAGAGAGGAACATTCCGAATTGGAGCGGAAAGTGCGGCAAGAAAGGCGAGTTTTCCGAGAACTCTGTATTCATACAGTTCAAGCAGTCACTTAATCAAGAAAACGCTATCTTGGCAACTAAAGGAAGGTTGATATACAACAGATGATATAATTTTACTTATCAGAAAGTTCATTATTCCAACAAGAGGTGAGCAGACATGAATGTACCGCTGATATTGACTGACTTCCTGGACCGCGCAGTCCGTCTGTACGGGGAGAAGACGGCCGTAATCGACCATGATGAGGGACGCAAGCTGACTTACAAGGAATTAGGCGAACGGGTCAATCGCCTATCGCACGGCCTGCAATCACTTGGTGTGGAGAAGGGTGACCGTGTCGCTTACCTCGCGCCAAATACACTGGAGATGCTGGAAGGGTTCTACGGAATCTATCAGACTGGTGCAGTCATGGTGCCGCTCAACATTCGGCTCAAGCCGGAGGATTACCTGTTCATCCTCAACCACAGCGAATCCAAGGTGCTGTTCGCCGACCAGGACCTGCTGCATCTGATCGAGCCGGTAAAGGATAAGTTTGAAACAGTCGAACGGATCATCGTGCATTATCATGACGGAGAGACAGAAGAGACGTCTTACGACGAGTGGCTGGGTCAGTTCCCGGAAGAGCCGTTTAACCGGGCGGAACTCGAGGAGGACGACGTCGCGAGCCTGCTCTATACAAGCGGGACGACCGGCAATCCGAAGGGCGTCATGCTGACGCACCGGAACAACTACCTGCACGCCATGTCGCTGATGCACCATCTCCGGGTGTATGACACGGATACGTATCTCCACGTCCTGCCGATGTTCCACGTCAATGGATGGGGTGCGCCGTTCTATTACACAGCAAACGGGGCGACTCATGTCTGCCTGCGTAAGGCGAGGCCGGAGTCGATCTATGACGCGATCAATTCCCATGGTGTCACATCGGTTCATATGGCGCCGACCGTCCTCAACTCACTGCTGCAGTACTATGATTCCGAGAAGCCTCGGACCGGCACGGCTGATCTCCGCATCGTCATCGCAGGTTCCGCTCCGCCGCCGGCCTTTATCCGCCGAGTCGAAGATGAACTGGGCTGGGAGTTTATCCAGGTGTACGGCATGACCGAATCATCCCCGCTCAGCCTGACGTCCTCGAGCCGTTCGACAGAAGCACATCTGCCGGCCGAGCAGCGCACCCGTCTGAAGGCCAAGGCAGGCTATCCGATGATTGGAAACGATGTCCGCGTCGTCAACGACTTTGGCGAGGAAGTGCCGCATGACGGCAAGTCCATCGGTGAGGTCGTCGTCCGGAGCCATGGCGTCATGAAAGGCTACTGGAAAAACGAAGAAGCCACAGCGGAAGCCCTCCGGAACGGCTGGCTCCACACCGGGGACATGGGCACCGTCGACGAATTCGGCCACATCGACATCACCGACCGGAAAAAAGACATTATCATCTCCGGCGGGGAAAACATCTCTTCTATTGAAGTGGAAGGCGCACTCTACGAGCATCCGGACATCTTGGAAGCAGCCGTCATCGCGGTCCCTCATGAGAAATGGGGAGAGACCCCTCACACCTATGTCGTTCTGCGTGAAGGCGCAAGCCTGAGCGAACAGGAGGTTATCGACTTCTCCCGTTCGAAACTGGCGCACTTCAAGGCTGTTACCGGCGTGACCTTCGTTGACGAGCTTCCGAAGACTGCTTCCGGCAAGATTCAGAAGGTCCATCTGCGGAACGACTACTGGGAATCCCATAAGGGAGTAGCTGTTGCAGGGCGCTTTGTGAACTAAATAAGGTAAATATCGCAGATCTGCCTAAGCAGGTCTGTTTTTTCGGGTAAAGTTCCTTTTCAGGTACAGTCCGTCCAAATCGACTATGGTAGACTATTGGAAAAGTCCATACGAGGCACGGAATTCTTACCTGAGGTGATCAAGAATGGGCGATAAGCTGCTGACTAAAGAAGAGCTGATTGATAAAGGCTTTGACTACGAAGATCTGGAGATGGAGCCGCCGAGCGACCAGCTGTTTGTACGGACCGGTGAGGAAGGGAACGACCTCGTTCCGGTCAATGGGCTGGTCTATGAGCTGAGCGAGCAGGACGGCTCGGTCCTGAATTACGGAGAGTATGCGGACGGACTGCCCCATGGAATTTCGGTGGACTTCCATCTGAACGGACAAGTAAAGCAGATCCACACCCATTTCCACGGGCCGATCCACGGCGAACAGCGCGAATGGGACAAAGAAGGCCGGCTCGTTTTCTGGGGAGAATACGAGTACGGGCATGAGCTGAAATATAAAAGATGGGACGAGTCCGGTGACCTGGTTGAAGAGAAAACTGAACCGGATGAGAGCCAATTGACGATGATTGGGCAAAGTCGTGAATTCTACGAGAAGCATTATGGAGAAGAGTGAGCGTGTGGACAATTGAACAAGTTATTCAGCAGGGTGTTCCTTGGGATAATCTGGTTGAGGAATATCTGGGCGACCTGGTACTGCAGCCTGATGGGGATGTCCCGTTTACCGGCCTGGCCTACGAGCTGAGCGAGGATGGGGAGAATCTTCTCTTTTACGGCGAGTATAAAGGAGGCCTTCCCCACGGAATCTTCGTTTTCTATCATCTAAACGGCAATTTGGAAAGCAAGGACACCATCTTTCATGGCACAGGCCACGGGTGGTCGCGCAAATGGGATGAACAGGGCAACCTAATTTTCCTGGGAGAATACATTCACGGCATCTCTGCCCGGTTCCGTGAGTGGGATGGCTCCGGTCAGCTGATTGATGAGAAAACGGAGCCGGATACAATAGAAAAAGCGATCATTGACCAAAGAATCCAAGAGAATAAAGAGCGTTGGCCGGAAGAAGCGGCCGGTCTGACCTATGATTTCCTTGAAAACAAGGGTTGGCCGCAGGAATGAGGTGTTCCCAATGAACGAGGAGCTGCTTTCAAGAAAAGAGCTAATCGAGACAGGCCATGATTACGGCGAATTGGAGATGGAAGAGCCGCCAAGTGACCGGCTGCTTGTCCCTACAGAAGACTCTGAGGAAGGCAGCCCGGTCACTGGCCTGGTCTACGATTTGGATGAAAAGGACGGGACCCTGCTTTATTACGGGGAGTATGAAGAGGGGCTTCCGCATGGAATTTCCGCAGACTTTCACCGGAATGGACGGCCAAAACGGATTTGCCGCATCTTCCGCGGAGCGATTAACGGAGAAGATCACAGATGGGATTCCGAGGGCCGGCTTGTCTTCCACGGACAGTATGTCTATGGGGTCCTTATCCGGTACAAGCAATGGAATGCTTCCGGCAATCTAATCAGTGAACAGGCAGAACCGGACCCGAGTATGCTCGGGCTGATCGAGTCTCAGCGCTCGTACTATGAGAACCGTGAATGGGCAAAGGAAGTGGCGAGTGTGCAGGTAAATGACATCCATCCCCTCCGGCCGGATCCGTCGGAGTTTATCCATATCCAGGAGCGGCTGGAGAAACAGATTAACGTGAGCCGGACGCTTCGGCGCGAAGAACTCCGGACAGTGGCCGGAGTGGATCTGGCCTATGCCGGTGAAGGCGAATCCGAGACCGGTTTTTGCCATATCGCGGTCTTTGATGCAACCACGATGCAGGTGGTGGAGCGTGCCGAGGTGGTCGGAAAGATTGAAGTGCCGTACATACCCGGGTTCCTGACATTCCGGGAGCTGCCGCTGATCGTTGCGGCAGCCGGAAAGCTGGAGACAGTGCCGGACCTGTTCCTGTTTGACGGGAACGGTATCCTTCATCCCCGCAGGATGGGGATTGCCGCGCACGCATCGTTCTTCCTCGGCAAACCGACTGTCGGTGTCGCCAAAACCTATTTCAAAATAGCGGCGACGGAGTACGAGGAGCCGGAGCGGGAGAAGGGCAGCTACACGGATATCACGGTGGGCGGTGAGACCTTGGGGCGCGCCGTCCGAACCTCCGTAGGCGTAAAGCCGGTGTTCGTTTCGCCGGGTAATGGAATTAATCTGGATTCATCGACGGAACTCGTCCTGTCGCTTACAGGGCCAGAAAGCAGACTGCCCGTACCGGTGCGTGAAGCGGATATCTCGACCCGCAGGATGCGCCGAAGATGGGAAGAAGAACATCTTTAAGTCCGTGATTCCGTATGTGGAGTCACGGCTTTGTTCGTTCAGGTAACTTGCGGATTGCTATAATAAAACGGGAAATGGAGAAAGGCGGATTATTATATGAAGAAACTATTACTGGACGTCGATACTGGTATCGATGACGCAATCGCGCTTTTGCTCGCGGCCAAGGAATCCGAACTGATCGGGGTAACAACGGTGAATGGAAACACGTCGCTGGACAACGCGACGGTCAATACACTTAAAGTCCTCAGCCTGATCGGAAGGGAAGACATTCCGGTCGTCCGAGGTGCGGACCGACCGCTCCTGCGAGAGCCTCATTTCGAGGCGAGGGTGCATGGTGATGACGGAATCGGCGGTGCGCTCGGCGACATGGAACCTGGGACGCCTGCAGAAGGGTTTGCCCCGGACTTCATCATCGAGCAGGCGGAAAAACATAAGGGTGAGCTGACGCTCGTGCTTCTCGCTCCGCTTACGAACATGGCGCTCGCTGTCAGGAAAGAGCCCCGCCTCAAGGACTGGCTGAAGGAAGTCGTCATCATGGGCGGTGCGCTGGATACACCGGGGAACATCACGCCGAAGGCTGAGTTCAACATCTTTGTTGATCCGGAAGCGGCGAAAGTCGTCTTCCAGGCAGGCCTTCCGGTCACGCTTGTCGGGCTGGACGTCACGGAAAAGACGCTTCTTGACGAGCCGCATGTCCGGGAAATGGCGGGGAACGCGGAAGGGGAATTTATCCGCGAGGCGACCGTTCAGTACATGAACCGTTACGAGGAGATGACCGGCAGCCGTGCGTGTTCCATGCATGATCCGCTGGCGGTCGGGGTGGCGCTCGACCGGTCGTTTGTCCGAACGGAGCGGCTCTATGTCGATGTGGAGGTGGACAGTTCCCTGTGCGACGGCCAGACCGTGTGTGATTTCAATAAAGTGACAGGACATGAACCGAATATGGACGTCTGCCTTGGAGTCGAGGGGGAGAGGTTTATCCGCTATCTGATCCAAAGCATGACCCGTTAACCGGAAAAGCCCGTGGTGCCAATTCAGGCAACACGGGCTTTTATTTCATCTGAAGAAGAGCTCGAAAACCCTTTTCATGGCGCTTTTCTCCGGACGTCCTCCGCGGGCTTTCCATTCGGGCAGCACATACTTTTTCGTGAACTTCATTTCGTAGTCTTCCGCCCGATCATACCGCAATCCATCATATCCATAATTGAGGCTCAGGCCGTCGGCGTCATCGATGATGAGTGTCATCGTCGTGAACGGCTCGCGTCCCAGTGACGCGAACTCTCCGGCAAGCTTCAGAATCAGGAGATTAATCTCGTCCGTCTGTTCATGATAAACCGTGGGATCCAGATCGAGGATGTAGTGCATCTCCGCATCCGGCAGGAATTCCGGGCTGTCCTTCCTGAAAAAATAATAAAAGTAATCGGCGCGTTCACCGCGATTTTCTCCATAGAACATCAGCTTGTCCCATTCGGCCGGGACCGATTCGATGATGGTTTCAATCAGCTGCTGCGTGATTGTTTCAAGGTTGGTTGTGTCCATCCGCTCCGCCTCCCAATCTGTTCCCATGCTAGCAGAACAGGGAGGCTTCGTCATCCGGTCTTTTGTGGTATTCTTTTGATGAGGTGGCACACAATAGAGAAAAACCACGATTCATCACGGATTTTGGGTCTTTCATCTAAATTTATTCTGATTCAGTTGAATTTAAAATATTCAGGATATAAAATGGAACGTATATTTTCAAATTTGCTTGTTTAACAAGCTAAAGGAGTGGAGACCGGTGAAAAAGTACGAAGAAGCGCTTGATTTGCATCGTGAGCTGGAAGGAAAACTGCAAGTCACGGTTAAGGCCCCGATCGAGTCGAAGCGGGACCTGAGCCTGGTATACTCACCGGGTGTCGCCGGTCCCTGCCTGGAGATCGAGCAGGACCCGGAAAGCATCTATGACTATACAATCAAGGGCCACACGGTCGGTGTCATCAGCAACGGCACCGCGGTACTCGGCCTTGGAAATATTGGCGCCGCTGCATCGATTCCTGTAATGGAAGGCAAAGCGGCGCTGTTCAAACGGTTCGGCGGCGTGGATGCGTTCCCGATCGTTCTGGATACCGAAGATCCGGATGAGTTCGTGAACGCGGTCAAGCTGATGGCCGGTGTGTTCGGCGGAATCAACCTCGAGGACATCGCCGCACCCGCCTGCTTTGAGATTGAAGACCGGCTCAAGGAAGAACTGGATATCCCGGTGTTCCATGATGATCAGCACGGCACGGCGATCGTCGTGGCGGCGGGCCTCCTGAACGCATCCCGCCTGACAGGACGCGAGCTTCGCGACATGAAGGTCGTCATGAACGGAGCGGGGGCTGCCGGTGTAGCAATCGCCAAGCTGCTGCTCGGATTCGGAGTGGAACAGATCATCATGTGTGATACGGCAGGTGCCATCTACGAAGGACGGACAGAGCGGATGAATCCGATGAAGGAATCGATCGCACAGGCGACGAATCCGGAGCGCAGGAGCGGCAGCCTGGCCGATGTCATTGCCGGTGCAGATGTCTTTATCGGGGTGTCCGCGGCAGGCGCGCTCACCCAGGACATGGTTCGTACGATGGCGGCGGAGCCAATCATTTTCGCGATGGCAAATCCGGTGCCGGAAATCATGCCGGATGAAGCGAAGGCTGCGGGTTCGCGCATTGTCGGCACGGGCCGCTCCGACTTCCCGAATCAGGTGAATAATATCCTCGCTTTCCCTGGCATTTTCAGGGGGGCGCTTAGCGTGAGGGCGAGTGAAGTGAACGAGGAGATGAAGCGTGCCGCGGCCTATGCCATCGCTGATCTGATCGGCCGCACAGCGCTTGCCGATGACCGGATCATCCCGGATCCGTTTGACGTACGGGTTGCGGACGCAGTGGCCAAGGCTGTCGCTGAAGCTGCCATCCGGACGGGTGTTGCCCGTAAGGCACCGATTAAGTCCTGATCCGCGAGCTCATTCCCACAGTGTCCCGAAAAGCTATATAATGGAATGGACAACTAGTGGAATGGGGGAAATGGGATGTCTTATTATGTGGTTTATCTGCCGATGAAGGATGAGGAACTGAGTCAAACCCTCCGTCCGGATCATCTGGCATTCCTGGACGAGCAGATTGAAAAGGGCAATGTGAAAGCGAAAGGCCGGTTTGCCGACGGTTCCGGCGGCATGGTGATCTATCAGGCCGAGTCGCTTGAAGCGGCGGAGGAAATCGCCAAGCAGGACCCGTACGTCGAAAAAGGCGCGCGTGGGATTGAAATCAAAGAGTGGATCGCGAGCTTCGCGTGAATCAGA
>NZ_JCAXEU010000023.1:0-40235 GCF_059758705.1 Bhargavaea sp. GQ12 | reverse complement strand
TGTATACAGGGCCTGTTTTTATGAACGATTTAAGATTAAGCTTTTTGAACGTTAGCTGCTTGAGCTCCACGAGCACCTTGCTCAACGTCAAACGTCACTTGTTGACCTTCGTCCAAAGATTTGAAGCCGTCACTCTGGATTGCGGAGAAGTGTACGAATACGTCGTCTCCACCTTCACGTTCGATAAAGCCAAAACCTTTTTCTGCGTTAAACCATTTAACTGTACCTTGTTCCATTTTTGTTGCCTCCTAGTGCGTTACCGCACATTGTATTACTATTGTTGCCCAAAGTATGATCAAGATGAAAAGTTGATATTCATGCTATCCTTTACACCGAACAAAAATAATTCTCTTTTATCATATCAGGGAACGGAAAAAATTACAAATTATATGCATTATGACTTCTCTAATTAAGATGCAAAGTCTAAAGTCTAAAATAGCATCTGCACATTTAATAAATAGATAAGGAAAGAGAGCAACCCTCATTCTTTTTCGGCCCTGTGAACGTTGCTCCGGCACCTTTTTTATTGCAATTCACCAGACTTCGCCTTCAAGATATCCGCCTTGGATGTATTGCCCTTCTCCTGGAACAGGTCTATAATAAATAACATTCAAATTATTTCGCTTTCCGGAGGGATTTTTCAATGACTGAACAAACAGTGAACCAAGAGAGCCTTCAAGGGCGTCTCTTTTCTAAGCTCGAAGCATCCAACGAAGACATGATCCAGATCCGCCGCTATCTTCATCAGCATCCGGAGCTTTCGTTCAAAGAATACAAGACCGCACAATATATCCAGGATTTCTATACAGAACTCGGTGTCGAGTTCCGTGCGAACGTCGGCGGCAACGGTGTCGTCGCGCGCATCAAGGGAGCCAAGCCGGGCAAGACGGTTGCACTCCGCGCCGACTTCGATGCCCTGCCGATCCAGGATCAGAAAGAAGTCGAGTACAAGTCTACGGTTGACGGCGTCATGCACGCGTGCGGACATGATGGCCATACAGCGACACTCCTTACACTTGCCAAAGCGTTGCATGAGCTTCGCGATGAGCTGTCCGGTGAATACGTCATGATCCACCAGCATGCCGAGGAATTCGCCCCGGGCGGAGCCATTTCGATGATCGGGGACGGCTGCCTTGACGGTGTCGATGCCATCTTCGGTACCCACCTCTGGTCCCAGACACCTTACGGTACAGTGGAATACCGCACAGGCCCGATCATGGCGGCAGCCGACCGTTTCGAGATCAAGGTCCAGGGCCGCGGCGGACACGGCGCGAACCCGCACCAGACAAAGGATGCCGTTGTCATCGGCTCACAGCTGGTGCAGAACCTTCAGCAGCTCGTTTCCCGCCGTGTCGACCCGATCGAATCGGCCGTGCTTTCCGTCGGTTCGTTCGTAGCCGAGAACGCGTTCAACGTCATCGCCGACTCTGCTGAACTCAAAGGCACAGTCCGGACGTTCCAGCCGGAAATCCGTGACCTGATGGAGACTGAAATCGCCCGTGTTGTCGAAGGGACCGCGATCTCGACTGACAGCCAGATCGACTGCAAGTATTACCGCGGTTATCCGGCAGTCGTCAACCATGCCGCTGAGACGGACTTCCTCGTGAAGACGATCGAAGGGCTTGAAGGTGTAGAGGCTGTCGAGGGCGCGCCTCAGATGGGCGGCGAAGACTTCGCCTACTACCTCGAGAACGTACCGGGCACGTTCTTCTTCACCGGCGCCGCTCCGGAAGAGCCGTATCCGCACCACCACCCGCGATTCGACTTTGACGAGCGCGCGATGCTGCAGGCAGCTAAAATCCTCGGTGCCGCCGCAACGGGCTACCAGGGCGAATAAGACTTGTCAGTCCCGGATCCCATTCAAGGGATCCGGGTTTTTAAATGGGGCATTTCTTGACCGTCGTCCGGCGCTGTTCCAAGATGTAGAAAGATAACTGTTGTAAAGGATGAATCCAATGAGAGAAATCTACACCGACGTGGTCCAGTTCCGGGGCTCGCACTATGACTTCGGATTTCTTCAGGGCGAGCGGTTGCGCGATTCCCTGACGCTTCACAACCGCAGGACCAAGTGGCGCACGATGAAGCCGCGCTTTTGCATCGATGTCCAGGAAGCGGAAGTCGTCTTCAGCCAGTTCGCCCCGCAGCTTTGGGATGAGCTGAACGGCATGCGGGACGCGCTCGGCCTGCCTATGGAGGAAATTCTCCGGGATTTCGGCGGATACCGCACGGAAACCGTCCGTGCAGGCTGCTCGGTCCTGACAGGCCGCGACTTCATCGTGCGGAATTATGATTTCCATCCGAACACCTATGAAGGGCTTTATACCGTTTTCCAGCCCGACGACGGGGGCTGCGCCATCATCGGCCCAGCCCAGCGGATCAGCGGACGGATGGACGGCCTGAACGAAAAAGGCCTGGCAATGGGGTACAACTTCACGAACCGGAAGCGGCCGGGTGACGGATTTGTCTGCTGGATGGTCGGCCGGCTCATCCTGGAAACATGCGCAGATGTGGAGGAGGCCGTCCGATTTCTGAAGGACCTCCCCCACCGCGGCTCGTTCAGCTACAACTTATTGGACAAAACCGGCAACACTGCCCTTGTCGAGGCGGGACCGCGCGGCGTCATCGTGCGTGAATCCCCATATTGCACGAATCACTTCGAGCAGCAGACCGAGGAAAACCGCCGCTACCTGAAAGATTCCATTGAGCGGATGGACGCCATGAAAGAGAGACCTGAAGCCCTGTCTGACGCCCAGCAGGCGTGGCGCCTCCTGAACGACACCGACAAAGGCGTTTTCGCCGACAATTATAAAAGCTGGGCCGGTACGATCCACACTTCCGCCTACTTCCCGGAGACGCTCACCGCCTGGTACGCTCTCGGCGGCGACACCGAGCCGATTGAGTTCGACTTCGGCCGATGGCTCCGGGGTGAAGACCTGGAACAGTCGACGATCACTGGACACGTCGACACGGACATCGGATTTGCGAACATGGATAAGCTTCGGAACTGAGCGGGCTCTTGCAAAACGTTGATGATCTTTAGTGAAACGTTGATTAACTTCATTGAGACGTTGACGATCTCTGGTGAAACGTTGATTAACTTCACTGAGACGTTGATGATCCGGACATATCTACAAAAAACTGGCTTCGCACACTGCGAAGCCAGTTTTTCTGATTTATTTCTTCCCCGATAACCGGAGCGTAACTTCTGAGATCACCAGCACCGCAACCGCGAGCAGGAGCATCCCTGCCCCCATCCCGTACTGGAACCATGCCGCAATGAGAACGAGCACAGCCTGGACTGCCTGCGCACCGCGGACCGTACGGCGCACTGCGGACTCTCGTACCGCATCCGTCACCGGATAAAGCCGGTCCATCCGGAATTCATGCTGGCTGGCAAGTGCGTCCCGCAGCTGATAGGCCGTCGCGAAGGCGAGTGCACCGCTGAAGACGGCGGCGACCGCCGGCATCGGGATGAAAAACGCCCCGATCATCGAGATCGCCGTCAGTCTGACCCATAGAAGGAACAGGTCGTCCGACCGGATAAATGTCCGCATCGCCAGGTAACGCGGCGAGTATTTTGATTCGAATAATGCCTTTCCGTACACCCAGTCGAGCCACGCCCGCCGGTGGACCGCTCCGCGCAAATGTGGAACGTCCGTGAACTGATTGGCGAAGCGGTAGAACCGGCTCATGCGGCCGCGCTCCAGCTCAATAAAGTGAAGGAATGGGAACGGTTTGCCTTCGCTTGTCCGCTGCTTTAGCAGCCCGTACACCACGATTGGGATCATGAGCGCCGCGCCGAGCCACCATTTGCCGTACATGGCGGCAACGAGCGGGATCGCCGTGAGGACAAACCGGATGGCACGGTCGCCCCATGCACCTTCACCCTGCTCCGCCCAGCGGTGGGCGAACTCGGTACGCACATTCCATACATGGAGCGCCACAATGCCGAGCACGAGCGCGAGCAGTCCGATTCCCTTGAGGCCATACACCGCGTTCAGAAGAGGAATCGAGACGACAAAAGTCACCACCGGCAGCAAAATCCCCGAGACGGATGTCCACTTAAGCGCGCTCTGCATGTAGCCGCCGAGCTTTTCCTCCATCGGCAGGAAAAAGACGGCGTCCGCCTCTTTCAGCAGAGTGGCAGGCGGCGCATAGGCAAGAATTGCGGCAAGGAGGATGCCTGCCAGCGGAGCGGCCGGGAAATCGGCCGGCACCGTCTTGAGCCATCCGCTGTACGCATAGCCCCCCGCTCCGAGCAGAAAGACGAGGACGATGGCAAGGTGCCCGGTAAAGATGAATTTCGTGTAGCGCTGCAGCTCCTCCGTGTAGTGGGTGAAGCGGCTGCGCCACACGTCACGCAGGCTGCCCATCGTCCGGCTCCCCTGCCATTTCAATATACAGATCGTCGAGCGTCGCGCCAGGCATGCCAAACTGTTCGCGGAGCTCGTCCATCGTGCCCGCCGCGCGCAGCCGGCCGTCGTGCAGAAGGAGGATCCGGTCGCAGTACTTCTCGGCGGTCGCGAGGATATGCGTCGACATGAGCACGGATGCCCCGTCCGCCTTTTTCTCGCTCATCTGCTCAAGCAATGAACGGATGCCGAGCGGATCGAGCCCGACAAACGGCTCATCAATGATGTAGAGCGACGGGTTCACGAGGAACGCGCACATGATCATCACCTTCTGCCGCATCCCCTTTGAGAAATGCGACGGGAACCAGCGCAGCCGCTTTTCCATCCGGAACTCCCGCAGAAGCGCCGCAGACCTTGCCTCGAATACATCTTTCGGAATGCCGTAGGCCATCGCCGTCAGCTCCAGATGCTCGCGCAGCGTAAGCTCATCATAGAGGACCGGCGTCTCGGGAATATAGGAAAACGAGCTCCTGTATTTCTCGGGATCATCGCGGAAAGCCGTTCCGCCAATGCGGATCTCCCCTTCCGACGGCTCCATGAGCCCGATGATGTGCTTGATCGTCGTACTTTTCCCGGCACCGTTCAGCCCGATCAGCCCGACCAATTCGCCGGGGCCGACTTCAAATGACAGATCGTGAAGCACCGGCTTGCGCGTATATCCGCCGGTGATCTTTTCCACTTCCAATACGTTCATGATTCCACCCCATTCATGCCTCCATTTTAGCAAATCCGGACCGGTTCTGCCTTGAATCCATGTCCTCTATTTTCTGAATATATGATATCCTGTTGTCAGGATATGAAAAGGAGATGTTGACCGATGACCGAATGCATTTTCTGCAAGATGGTGGAAGGGGAAATCCCCGCTGCCAAAGTTTATGAGGACGAGCATGTCCTCGCTTTCATGGACATCATGCCGACGACAAAAGGCCATGTCCTGCTGATCCCGAAAGTGCACCGCGAAAACATCTATGAGTTCAGCGAAGACGAAGCGGCACAGCTTTTCTCCGCCGCTCCGAAAATCGCACGCGCCCTGAAAGCGGAGTTCGAGCCGGCAGGCATGAACCTCCTGAACAACACCGGAGCGGCCGCCAGCCAGAGCGTCTATCATTTCCACCTCCACTTTATCCCACGCTACGACCGCCAGACGGACGGCTTCGGACTACATTGGGAAACGAAAGAAGATGAGTTCCCGAAAGAAAAACTGCAGGAAATCGCAGCTGCAATCGGCGCGCAGATCGAAAACTGATGGATTGAAAGTTTCATCCAAAAACGGTACAATCGGACTACGCAACCCGCCGTCGGCCATGAGGGCACGCCGGGGGTAGCAAAATTTAGCTTAGCTGAGGAGAGATGAGCAATGAAAACGAAAAATCTGGTTCTGATGGCTTTACTGATCGGTATTGGCACGGCGCTGTACCTGGTGATTCCGGGGATCAACGGGGGCATGAAGCCTGACTTCATGCTGACGATGATGTTCATCGGCATCCTGCTGTTCCGCGACATCAGGAGCGTACTCGTCATGTCGGTATCCACCGGCATCCTGTCCGGCCTGTTCACGACGTTCCCGGGCGGCTTTATCCCGAACGTCATCGACAAGACCGTGACGGGAATCGTCTTTTTCGGCGTACTGCTCCTTCTTGGAAAGCTCGCCGATAAGCTTGCCGTGGCAACCGTACTGGCCGGGCTTGGAACCGTGCTGTCGGGTTCGATTTTCCTGTCCGTCGCGATTTTCGTGCTCGGCGGAGAATTCCCGTTCATGGCACTGTTCCTGACAGTCGTCGTGCCGGCAATCGCCATGAATGCCATCGCTTTCTTTATCATCTATCCGATCGTTCTCAGGCTCGCGCAGCGCTCGAACTATGCGCCGGCGCCGTCCCTCTGATCGGAACACCGACAAACACCCTGGCCGCGAACACGGCCGGGGTGTTCGTCTGTTGTCTCCCCCTCTCTCCGCATGTTTTAATAAAGGAGCGGAAAGGAATATTGAACTATAGAGAGAAGGGAGAGTGCCCTCATGAAAGCATCATCATTTTTCCTCGGACTCGTCGTCGGTGCCGCAGGAAGCGCGGCAGCTGTCCTGCTGAGCGCCCCGCAATCCGGCAAGGAGCTCCGTTATTCGGTCAAGAGCTCGTCCGATAACATGAAGCCGAAGATCGAGGACGTAAAGTTGAAGACGAACGACCTGAAGGCCTCGGTCAAGCATCTGGTCAACGAAGCAAAGACCCGCTTCCCGGAAGTAGCGGATGAGCTGAAGACTTCCGTCGACATCTGGAACCGGGATACCGAATTGAACCGGGACCGTATCCAAAAGCGCGTCCAGCAAATCCAGACTTCCATCGCGGAACTGGAACAGGCGGTCAGCTCAATCAAAAAATGAGGACCATCGGGAAACCTTTCCCGGAGTACACAGTCGGCATCCGGACTGATTGGGCTGCCGACTGTAAATCGCCATTTCCCCGGCCTTCCAGCTTGGGAGACAGGACTCCGTATGCCGTAATTCGGCCGGAGTCTTTTTTTGCTGTTTTCTTTACCGGGAATAGTATAATGTGCTGCGGAAGATGCCCGTTATTTCTTGGACTGCCCGTGAAATGTTACGTTTGTAACAAAAAGCCTTCATTCTCATCTATTTTATTGATATACTATTCATAAACTATCCGAACATTGAGAAAGAAGGTGAAGACTTGGCTGAACAATCCTACACCATGCCCGAAGCGATGCTTTACAGCCAGCGGATGGCTCAGCTTTCAAAGGCGCTCTGGAAAGCCGTTGAGAAAGACTGGCAGCAATGGATCAAGCCATTCGGCCTCAATATCAACGAGCATCATATTCTCTGGATCGCGGCACACCTGAAAGGCGCTACGATTTCCGAAGTGGCAAAGTTCGGTGTCATGCATGTTTCAACGGCATTCAACTTCTCCAAAAAATTGGAGGAACGCGGTTATCTGTCTTTTTCCAAGCGCGAAGATGACAAGCGCAGTACATATGTTGAAGTGACCGAGCAGGGCCACTCGCTCCTGCTTGAGATCAACAACCATTATTTTGACACCGAGCACTCTGTTTTGGAAGGCTCGCTTCCGGTACGTCAGCTTTACGGCCGGTTCCCTGAATACATAGAGCTCATGGCTGTAATCCGCAACATCTACGGCAACGACTTCATGGATATTTTTGAACAGGGCTTCAAGAACATGGAGCAGCTTTACGGAGAAAATGAGCAGGACAACCAAAGCGACTATACCGACGAATCGGAAAACCTGTCCATAAAAGAAAAAGGCGAAGTATCCTAAACTCGGATTTTTTCGTTTAAAACGGTTGATTTTTATCGCAAATCGCAGTAGGGTATGTATCATCCATTTTGGGAATCCATTAAAGGAGATGCATCTGATGCGGTGCTGGAAGACCATCAATGTAAAGAAGCACTATGGCCTCAGCCGCCTGTTTCTGCTTTCTTCCATCTTGATGATTGGCGTTTTCATTATTTCATATATCAGTTTTGAGCTGACGAAGGAATCCGGGCAGTCCGATGCGTATTTCGCCCTGTTCATTGCCACGGTGGTCCTGATCTATCCGCTCCACAAAGCGATCCACTTTGCGTTGCTGTGGAAATACCGCAACCGGATTACGCTTGTCGTCAACCGGGATTGGGCGTTGTTTCCGCTCTTCCTGCTCCGCATCTGCGAGCCGATTCCGAAAAAACGGTTTGCACTCTCACTGATTGCACCTTTTTTCGTCCTCAATCCGCTGTTCATCGCGGGAGGAATCATGCTTCCGGCATTTTCTCATTACTTTACTGCACTGCTCGCTTTTCACAGCGGCATCTGCCTGATCGACTTTGTCTATGTGAAGAACCTCTCACGTTCACCAAAGGCCTCTTATATCGAGGAGACCGACTACGGCTACGAAATTCTGGTTCCGCTGCCAGATTGAGCGGTTTTCTGTTAGGCGTTTTTCTGTTATGCTAAGTCAATAGTGTGTAGAAAGGGGGAAATGGAATGATCATTCTTGTCACGGTGCTGTTCTCGATCTTTTATCTGTTCCAGATCAACAAGATGACCTATACCCTCTGCGAAGCCAGGGAAATCCCCGAGGAAAAGCAGCCGAAAATTTACCGGACCGTCAACATCCTCATCACCATTTTAATCGTCTCTTTCTTTGTCGAGATCATGACTGCGATCTCCTGATTGACCAAATATAAATAAACGTCCATCCGCCCGTTTCCGGGGGATGGACGTTTTTGTTCTGACGGTAGGACAGTATTTCGCGCCGGCTTTATCCATTGGTTTACCGGACGATCCGCCGGCCATACCGGCCCTTTCCCTTCACTGCTGTCATTACAGACGGGACGGCTGAAGGGGGATCATGCCTGCCCGCCTTCATTCATCAGTAGACGTACGCTGCCCCGACGATGATCAGCAGGATGAAAAGGACGACGATCAAGGCGAAGCCGCCGCCGTAGTTGAAACCTCCGCTCATGTGATCACCTCCCTTCTCTCCCGTATCGTATGCGCGGGAGGAAGGGGTCTGTGGGCATTTGCCGGGAACCTTTTTGATGCGGATTCGTTTTTATGATATATTTACTTTTGTTTACACAACCAGAAGGGGAGTTTAGAATGAAGAAATCTGTAATCGCGGCAACTGTCGCCGCATCGGTGCTTGCCCTCTCCGCCTGCAGCAACAATGCAGGAGAAGACGTAATCGTGTCATCCAAAGTGGGCGACATCACACAGCAGGACCTATATGAAGAGATGAAGACGACAGTCGGCGAGCAGGCGCTCCAGCTGATGGTCATCGAAAAAGTACTCGACGATAAATATGACGTCGACCAGAAAGAAGTCGACAAGCAATATAACGACATGAAAGAACAGGCCGGAGACGGCTTTGACTCCTTCCTCGCCCAGCAAGGGTATACGGAAGAAAGCTACAAAGACATGATCAAGCTCAACCTCCTGCAGGAAAAGGCTCTGACTGAAGGTGTTGAAGTGACCGACGAAGAAGTCGATCAGTACATCGATCGTATGGGCACCGAGCTGAACGCCCGCCACATCCTCGTCGATGACGAAGAAACGGCGAACGAAGTGAAGACGAAGCTCGACGAGGGCGGAGACTTTGCAGAGCTAGCGAAAGAATACTCCACTGAGCCGGCTGCACAAGAATCCGGCGGTGATCTGGGCTGGTTCGGTCCGGATAAGATGGTCGCCGACTTCACAGACGCGGCGTATAGCCTCGAAGTGAACCAGATCAGCGATCCTGTTCAGACTGACTTTGGCTACCACATCATCCAGGTGACCGAAACCCGCGAAGCGGAAGGCGCCGAGAAGAAAGAAGACATCACCGACGAGCGCCGGGCGGAGATCAAGGACGAGCTTCTCCAGAAGAAAGCTGATCCTAACGCGCTGATGGACAAGCTGTCCAAGATGCTCGAAGATGCAGACATCGATATCAAGGATGAAGACCTGAAAAATGCGCTTGACCAGTTCAAAGGTTCGGCTGCGGAGTCTGAAGAAGAGAAATAATCATGTTGAAACGGCATCCGATTTGGATGCCGTTTTTTTGTATTCGGCGATTTTGAACTTGAAAGTGACACATCGTGCTTTAAATGTGAAGAATTCAATCGATGAAAGTGACGAATCGCGCAAGGCCGCCTGAAGTGAAACCTATCGGCAACCGGGCCGTATAACAGAATGAAGGGAGAGGATAGTATGGGCACTCCGCTTTCTGGAAAAGTGAATGCCGGATTGGGAATCGTTTCTCTCATCATTGGACTGATCATGTTTATTTCCAGATTCGATGGGTCTTTTATCTTTGGAGACCAACTTCTGTCTTTGTCGTTCGTCTCCCTTGGCCTGGCTCTGTTTTGCGCATCTTATATCAACAAGAAAAACACCGAATCATAAATCGGCTTTTAAATTTTGGGAATTGGTAAATAAGGATAAGCACCTGTATTCAGTCCAGTTTTTAACTGCTATGATTTGTTCATGCACACAATACTTATCCGGGGAGGGACAGCCATGATCCGCAAAATGGAAGAGCGGGATATCCGGGCCGTGCAGCAAGTTGCCGCTGAAAGCTGGCACGACACTTATGAAGGAATCATCCCGCGGGAAGTCAGGGACCGGTTCCTGGCGGCCGCATACAGCCCTGCATCCCTGAAACGGCGGATGGAGCAATCGGTCTTGCTGGTAGCCGAAGACGGAGACGGAATTGCCGGATTCGTAAATCTGTATCGTCATCCGGAGTCTGATGATGGCGAATTGTCGGCCATCTATCTCCTCCCCTCCCACCAGGGCCGGGGACTTGGTACAAGTCTGCTGGAAAGTGGAATCGCAGAGCTGAAGGATGCGGAACGTCTGTACCTGACAGTTGAACGCGATAACGAAAAAGGAAGGCGTTTCTACGAAAGGCATGGCTTCAGCATTGCCGATGAATTCGAAGAAGAATTCGGCGGGCATACGCTCAGCAGCATTCGGATGATGCGACCTCTCTGATGAAATACCACCGTCCCGCGGACCATGTGTCCGGGGCTTTTTTGGTTTAGAGTGCTCCAGGGAGCAGAGCACATTTCCAATCCATGGGCATATGATGATACCAAGCCTATTTGAAAGGATTGAAAAATGTGTACAACCAGCAGTACGGATATTATCAGTACCCTCTTTACTACGGGAACCTGCCATACGGCTACGCCGGGACGCCGTCCTATTGGGCTTATCCTGCCGGGACAGTTTATTCGTATCCCCCCGCTTCCAATCCGGTAACTCAGGCCAATCTTCCCGGAAACCTCAGAGATTTTGGGCCTGATCCATTCGTCATCAATATTAACCAGGCATCTAAAGTTAATCAGAATTACCGGACGACTCTCTGGACCGGACCCCATTTACAGGTTACCTTAATGTCGCTGAATCCCGGGGAAGATATCGGTCTGGAAGTCCACCCTACAGACGATCAGTTTTTGCGGATCGAACAGGGCCAGGGCGTGGTCCGGATGGGCAAGAACAAAGACCGGTTGGACTTTGTAAGAAATGTCCATGATGATTCTGCAATCATGGTTCCTGCCGGCACATGGCATAATGTGACCAATACCGGCAGCATACCGCTAAAACTGTATTCCATTTACGCTCCGCCCCACCATCCATTTAATACGGTCCATCCCACGAAAGCAGATGCAATGGCTGCAGAAGAAAGGGAACAGACTGGGGAAGGAGCCTGAACAAAGATGACGACATGCCTCAATTGGGCATTCACTCCATGAAGACATTAAGCAATCACTTGCAGAAATCACCTAAAAGAGCCTGACTCATGAGAGTCAGGCTCTTTTAATCTTACTCAAACGTAGGCTTGTAGAACTGGCGGTTATCAAGCGGGAAAAGCCTTTCGGTGAATTCCCCCGGCTCCGCCTTCGACATTGCTCGGTTGAGCATGTTCATCTTCGCATCGATGTTGTCGATATAGTGGAGGATCTCCGCCTCTTTCAGCATCGGGCGTTTTGGACTGCCCCATTCTTCCTTGCCGTGATGGCTCAGCACCATATGCTGGAGAAGGACCACTTCTTCTCCCTCGATTTCGAGTTCTTTTGCTGCCATTGCGATCTCGTTCACCATGATCGTGATATGGCCGAGGAGGTTGCCCGCCGGTGTATAGACGGTTCCGACAGGGCCGGACAGTTCCACCACCTTGCCGACATCGTGGAGGATGATCCCGGCATACAGCAGGTCCTTGTTGAGGGTAGGATACAGCTCGGCAATGGCCTTGCCGAGGCGCAACATTGAAACGACATGATCGAGCAGGCCGGACACGTAGTCGTGATGGTTCTTGGTCGCCGCCGGATAGACGAGGAATGCCTCCCGGTGCTGCTTCAGCAAATACCTCGTGATTCGCTGGATGTTCGGATTGGTGATCTCAAAGATATACGGAGACAGTTCCTCGTATAGCTCTTCTTTGGATTTCTCGGCGCTCGGCACGAGATCCGAAATCTGGACCGGCTCATCCGGCTTTGCCGGCCGGATGCTTTTGATCCGGAGCTGATTTCTGCCGCGGTACTCGTGTACATCTCCGCCGACACGGACGATCGATGCGGGCTGGAACATCCGCTCATGTTCCTCTTTCGCATCCCACAGTTTCGCTTCGATATCGCCCGTCTTGTCCTGCAGGATCAGCGTCATGAACGGGCTTCCTGTTGTCGTCATGCCTTTGGTGGCCTGCTTGACGAGCAGGAAGAGGTCGACCCGCTCACCTGTTTTGTAAGTTCCGATTCCATTCATCTCAGCACTCCCCTTTCGCTCCCGGTTCCCGCCACCTCAATGACGGCAGCCTCTTTAAAGGCGCCGGCCATCTCCCGGTGGCAGGTGAAATACAGGAACTGGTGATTAATCTTTAATTCTTCCAGTAAGTTTATCATATTGCCGAGCCGGGCCTGGTCGAAGTGGACGAACGGGTCGTCCATGATGATCGGGAACGGGGCTGATTCCAGAAGAGAAGCCGCCAGCGACAGCCTCATGGAAATATACGCCTGCTCCTTCGTCGCCTGGCTCAGTTCATAAAGTCCGAAACGCATGCCATTCGCCGCTTCCGTCCCGATCAGGCCGTCTTCTGACAGCACGAGTTCCGCGTATGCACCGCCTGTAAGCTCCCGGAACCATTCAGAAGCCCGGGTGATGACATCCGGCAGCTTCTGTTCCTTAAGCCTTCCCGTGGCTCCGTCAATCGCCGAGACGGCGGCTTTTCGTGCTGCCCATGCCACCGCAAGCTCACGGAATGCCGCTTTTTTCTGCTCGAATTCCTGTAACAGGGCATCATATGCGGAATCTGCCACAAGATGACCCATGCGTGCCTCCAGCTCGGCCAGTTCTTTGATCAGGCCGCTCCGCTTCTCCGCAATAGCCTGCAGGGCGTCCCGGTTCACATCCATCCTCCTGACGAGCGCCTCAATAGGTGGAATTTCCGCTAAAGGGGGAACCCCGATCTGTTTTAGCTGTCCTTCTATTCGGCCGAGCGTTTCCTGAAGTACTGTTTTTCTGGCAGAGCGCTGGGCGGCTTCATAAAAATCCTGTTCTCCTGCTGCCGCAGCCGCAGCAAACAGTGAACCGATTTCCTCTCGAAAAGCCGCTGTCAGGCTCTCCGCTTCCGCCCGTTCCTCATTCAGCTTCTCTTGCTCGTCAAGAAGCCGACTCCGTTTTTCGGCGGTCTGCAATAGGTCCTTTTCCGCTTCTTTAAGCGAAGAGAACAACAGCGGATCCGCAACGGGATGCCCGATCACCTCATGCGCGCGACTTCTGATTGAACCCGCCGTCCGGATGGCCCGATCCCGCTTTTCCTGCTCCGAACGGATACGGCGAACCGTCTCCTGCAGTTCCCTGACCAGACGGAAAAGTTCCGGTACGATCGAGGCCGGCAATTTTCCTTTGATGCCGTACGCTTCAAGGAACGTGCCGAGACGTTTTTCTGTATCATCGAGATTCTCGGCGGCGGTTTTTCTTGAAATGCGAAGTTCCGTCATCACGCCCCGGAGAAGTTCTTCCGCCTCGATGAGCCGGTCCAATTCAGTGAAGTGCCTGCCGACCCGCTCGGCCCTGCGGTCCAGCTCCTCTTCCCTTCCGCCGTAATGGCTGAGAAGCTGACGTTCATCTTCCGTCAGTGTGTCATTGCCGCTTCCCTGCTTTAAGAGCAGAAACACGGCAGCCGCGCCCGCCGCCACTCCTGCCGCAGCAAGCAGCAAATTCTCCGAATAGATGGCCATGGCGATGATTAATGCGGCAAGCCCCGCGAGAATCAGGATCGGCAGCCGGCTATTGCCATTCCCTGCGCTTTGTTTGGCTTCCGCGGATGCAAGACGCTTTCTGAGCGAAGGCCATTTGGATGCCCACTCAATTTCCGAGTCATCGGGCCCGGATGCCTCAAGCGCGGCCCGCTCATCGGCAACCCGACCAGCCTCGCTGGCCTTTTCTGCAATCCGCTCATCCTGCCGCTCGAGGTTGCGCAATGCCCGGTCATACGCTTCTGACAGATTATGAAGTTCTTCTTCTTTCCGGATTGAAGCATCAGCCCGGACCGCTGTTTCTTCATCATCCAGACCGAGACGCGCCAGCAGCCGGTCCTTTATTCCGGCAAGTTCCCGGAGTGACTGTTCGGCATTTGTCTCCACGGAACGCGACTCATGCCACGCGGCTTCTTCTGCAAGGATGGAGCGGATGCGTGAAAGCCGCTCCGTGTCCGGCTCTTCAGGAAGTTCTCTCCTGACAGCCTCGATGCGTTCCTGCAGATTGCTGATCGACGCATCGGCGGCGATTTTCCGGTCTTTCAATGCTTCATACCTGCGGATGCCGTCTGCCGGAAACGGCGCGTCACCGATTGTCCGCAGTTCCTCTTGAGACTGGAGCCGCTCGATCTCAAGCGGTGCCGCCTGCCTGAGGACGGCCAGCTGTTCCTGTTCGCCTCTGAGTGTGGCTTCCTCTTCCTCCGCCTTCTCCAGGAGCATGCTGATTTCGGCCGCACGCTTTTTCATCGGTGCGTAGGCATCCGATTTTTTCCGGTATTCTCCGATCTCGGCTTCGGTTTGCCTGAGTTCATTCAGCAGGACGTTCATCTCAGGGACGCGGCCGGATTTCTTGAACAGCCCGTCCATCTCCTTGTCCAGCCGCGCCCTGAACCCGGCAAGATTCTCCGCCCCCGTCGTTCCTGAAGCGATCAGCGCCTGGCCCAGTTCCTCCTCGTTCATCTTGCCGATTTCCTGGAGCTGCAGGAGTGAGAACGAAAAAATCGACTCAAACGACTGCCTGTCATATCCACGGAGCAGACGCCTGAGCGTCTCCTCCCCTTCTTCCCTGCCGTCCGGATAGCGGACGGTCACTTTACCGGCGGATCTGCCGGCGATGCGTTCGATCACAAAGGAACCGAACTCACTGTCCTCCACATGAACCTGTCCGCCGTACGCACCGCCAGTTTTTGGCTCGTAGCGGAGAAGAGAGCTCCCGCGCTGCGGGAACCCGAACAGCGTGTGCAGAATAAACTGGCGGATCGTCGTCTTCCCGGCTTCGTTCGGCCCGTACAGCACATTGATGCCGCGCTTAAGATCAATCGTCACATTTTCATGCTTGCCGAATCCGTAGATGACGAGCTTTGTGATGGACATCATTCAGCCCGTCCCCCTTTCATCAGCCCGTCGGTAAGCAGGCGTTCCGCTTCTTCACCGATTTCCCTGATGTCCTCTTCGACCAGCCGGCCGGTGAACCGGTACGCCTGGCGATGGCCGTACAGGTCGGACAGGCAGTCTTTCCAGTTGTCCGCGTCCCAGCTTCCGAGCTCTTCCAGCACATCGCGGAACAGCCCGCCCGGCACTGCCAAAGCAGTATCCCGTTCCCGCGTCATCCGGTGCACACCGACATCCGGACAGTCGCGCATGACGGATTCCCTGATGAATTCCAGCCATTCGGATTCCGGAGCGTCACTCAACATCGCTTCCGCCTCTTCATCGATTCCGGTAAGACGGAGTTCAAGTAGCCCGGGACCGTCCGCTTCCCTGAATGCCCGGATCTGCTTCATGCACCGCTCCAGCCACTCGTCCGCGTGACGAATGCCGGTGCAGTCTATCTCTGCCGTACCGAAGACGAGAGCGCCTGCGGGAACGAACTCAAGTGATGATGTTCCCTGCCCGATCTCCACTTCATAAAACCCCTTAACCCCGCTTTCCTTCCGGTGAAGGCCCTGCAGGCTGCCGGGATAGACGATCGGAGGCTGCGCGTGAAGCACCTGCCGCTTATGGATATGTCCAAGTGCCCAATAGTCATAGCCCTTGCCGAGAAGCTCGTCCTTCGTAAAGGGCGCATACACGTCATGCGCTTCGTTTCCCCGGATGCTCCCGTGAAGCATCCCGATTTCGACGGCATTGCCCATTCCTTGAGGATATTGCCGGATGACCGGTTCGGTCACGTGGCGCTCCGGGTAGCTGAAGCCGTGAATCTTCACGGTCGTTCCGCGCACATTCAGTTCCGCCGTCTCAACTTGCGGGCCGAATACACGGACATTGTCCGGCAGGGAAAAGCGGACCCATGAACCCGCCAGATGGTCATGGTTTCCGTGGCTTACAAAGACGGGAATCCCCGCTTCTCGGAGCGTCTCCATCCCCATCCGGAACTGTTCCTGAGCACGGAGGCTGCGGTCCTCCCCGTCGTAAATGTCTCCTGCGATCAGCAAAAAATCCGGCCGCGTTTTGGCTGCATGGCTGATCAGATTTCGGAACGCAGTAAATGTGCTTTCACGGACAGCTTGCGCCATCTTGCCCGGCAGCCCGGCAAAGCCTTTGAATGGGCTTCCCAGGTGCAGGTCAGCCGCATGGATAAATCGGATCGTCATCGGGACACCTCCTTAAAGCGAATGTTTGTTCTTATTCTATCATATCAGGAGAGAGCTTGGAAATGAGATTTAGCGATTACAAGAGGAAGGGAAAATTGAGCGGACATCGGGGCCTATGTGCGCTTCTCCCACTTCTATGTGCGCTTACCCAAGTTCTATGTGCGCTCGCCGGTAAGCCGTCACGGCTCATCCCAAAAATAAAAACCTCCGCATAAGCGGAGGCAGAAATCTCTTATTCTTTCCCAAGCTGCAACGCCTTTTTCAGGTCTTTCAGCGAGCGGGACGGGCCGTACATGAGGACGCCGCCTTTGTAGACGCGCGCACCGAACCAGCCGAGCACCGCGATCGTCAGCACCATGAGCCCAATGGCAAGCGCCGGCTCCCACCAGGGGAGGTCGAGCAGCCCGACACGAAGGAACATGACAAGCGGTGCAAAGAACGGCACGTAAGAGGCATACGTCACGAATGCAGCATCAGGCGTCGAAAGTCCCATCGCCGCGATAATGAACCCTACAACGATAATCATCGTCAGCGGGGTGATGAGTGAAGCGACGTCTTCTGTCCGGCTGACAAGCGATCCCAGAAGCGCTGCAAGCACCGCGTAGAGGAAATAGCCGAGGACAAAGAACACAACCGCATAGACAATCGTACTGGCCGGAATGTTCCCGAGGCCCAGCGTCGAGAATACTTCTTCCGACATTTCGGAAACTGAAGAAGACGACTTTATCGCCAAGTAGCCGGCAAGACCGAACAGCAGCATCTGCACAAGACCGAGCGTTCCGATACCGAGTACCTTCGCGAACATATGCTTCACCGGCGAGACGCTGGAGATCAGGATCTCCATAACCCGAGAAGACTTCTCTGTTGCCACTTCCGTCGCAATCATGTTGGAATACATGATGACCGCAAAGTAGATAAGGAACATCAGCACATACACGAGGATGCGTGCCTGGTTCATCTCCTCCTCCGTCTTGCCGGAAGAAGAAACCGTCGTCTGTTCAAAGCCGACCGGCTCGAACAGCGCGCCCGCCTGTTCCGGCGCAAGTTCCATCTCGGCTGCCCGCATCTCGGTCTGCATAGACTGCAGGGCTTCCTGAAGCATCATCGGGAAGCCGAACATTTCCGAGCTTTCCGAAACATATTCTGCCTCGATTGAATCGTCGCCCGGTGCCCTGAGGATCAGGAACGACTCGATCTCGCCTTCCTTCAGCTGCTCTTCAAGTGCATCGCGCGAATCACCTGTCACTTCTAATTCAGAGTCCTCGCCCATCGCCGTGAGCTGCTGACCAAGCCGGTCCACAAGGGCTTCGTTGTCTGCTACAACCGGGATTGCCGTGCTTTCCTCTTCACCATCGTCGAACGCCTCGATAATCGTCGTGATGTTCGCCAGCAGGAAAATGCCTGCTACGGCCACGGCTGTCGTAATGAGGAAGGCTTTCGATTTTGCTTTGCTCAAAAAGGCCTGTTTGAAGATGATCCAGAAATCACGCATGCTCATTCCCCACTTTCGCGATGAAGATATCCTGCAAAGATGGCTCCTCGATGCTGAAGTGGCGGACAGGACCGGCGTTCAAAGCTTCCTGCAGCAACGCGTGCGCCGTTTCTTCATCCGTCACCTGGAACACCGCCCCGTCAAGTGCGTAGGAGGCGTTACGCACGCCTGATACGGACTGCAGCCCTGTGAGATCATGGTCGGAGCGGATCCGGACATTCTGCCTGCCAAACGACCGCTTGACATCACGCAGGGATCCTTCCACGATCTGTTGCCCTTTGTGGACGATGCTCAGCTGTTCGCACAGTTCCTCGACATGGTCCATCCGGTGACTGGAGAAAACGATCGTCGCCCCCTGATCGCGGACTTCCTTTACTGCGCTTTTCAGCATCTCCACATTGACCGGGTCGAGGCCGGAAAACGGTTCATCGAGGATGACCAGTTCCGGGTTATGCATCAGTGCCGCGATTACCTGAATTTTCTGCTGGTTCCCCTTGGAGAGCTCTTCGACTTTTTTGTTCAGGTTCTGGGGAACTTCAAAGCGGTCGAGCCACTTCCGGATCGCCGCTTTCGCATCGTTCCGCTTCATGCCGCGGAGCTCTCCCAGGAAGATGAGCTGATCTTCCACCTTCATCTTCGGATACAGGCCGCGCTCCTCCGGCAGGTAACCGATTTCGTGACTTGTGCCATAGTTGATGGGCTTTCCCTTCCAGGTGATGCGTCCTTGTGTCGGGTTGAGAAGCCCGAGGATCATCCGGAAAGTCGTCGTCTTTCCCGCTCCGTTCGCTCCGAGAAAGCCGTACATCGTCCCCTCCCCGATGGCGAGTGACAGATTGTCGACCGCCGTAAACTCCCCGAACTTCTTCGTTACTTGGTTTAATTCGAGCGCCATGTTCTCTCCCCTTTCATTTCCTTTACGGGTCATATAGGCTGCAGGTTTCAACTTAATATCTTCTGGAGGCAATGGCTGCGCCGACAATGTATGAAATCATATGAAGCATATAGACCGTCATCAGGACAAAAAATGCCGTCCCGACCGGTTCAATGATCATCACGACTGCCCAGGCAACAAGGAGCACGATGGTCGTCACTACCCAGGAAAACGACCGGGCCCAGTTGTGGATGGCGTGGAAGCGTTCATCATACCTCCTCTCCTTCTTTCCTTTCCTCCAGCTAAAGAACAGGATGATCGCCGCGACCAGGAAGCCCATCGGCAGGCCCGCCAGAAACGAGCCGAGTTCAAATCCTTCTCTCATCGTTCAATCCTCCTCCGGATCAAATAAATCTTCGATGCGGCAGCCGAACACGGCGGCCAGCTTAAATGCCAGTTCCAGCGACGGATTGTACCGCCCCTTTTCCAGCGAGATGATCGTCTGCCTTGAAACGCCGAGCGCCTCGGCAAGATCATCCTGCGTCATCCCGCGCTCGGACCGATTGTCCCTGATATAGTTTTTCATGGCTTCCTCCTACATCCTTTTCGTCAAGACAATCGTAATCACAGCATTGGTCAATCCAAAAAACACAAAAATTGCAAGCGCAGTCTGTAACGCAGTCCAACCGATCGAACCTGAAGCCATCACAGTAATCAGTACCGCCAGCGCGATCATCAGGACAATAGAACTGTAGAAAAAGGACCGTTCCATAATTCGGCGCCAACGCTCATCCTCTTTGTGTCGATGCTGAAAAACCATCAGGTTGAAGAAGAGAAAGAACATCCACATAAAAGGGACAAGAGCGTCAGCCCACTCGGATTCATCGTTGTTCAATATATTAATCACTCTTGACAAGCCCCAAAGCCCGATGATTGCCATCAAAGTGATCAAAAACCATTTCGTAAATCTCTCACTCGGCTTCATAAACTTCCACCTCCCCTTTTGTCTTCGGCACAGCAAATCGCCGCACGGCTAAAAGTAAAGCCTCCTTTACGTAATGAAAACTTTACGTAAAGCTTACTTTACTTTATTCGCAGCGTCAAGCAACCTTTACAAAATTTCTTCATTTTTTCAGAATATCTTTTATAATGGGGATAGAAGTGAAAGGGGGATGCTGAAATGAGGACGTACAAACTGACGGCATACAAGCAGGACGGGGAACTGATCACGGAGGAATCATTCCAGGCGGAGCATGACGACGCGGCGAAGGAAAAAGGGCGCGCCCTCCTCGAGGAAAAGGAATTGTCCGAACAGACTCACCGCCTCGCCTCTCCGGAAGGCAAACTGCTGCTGTTCCATTCCTGACAGAACAAAAGCGCAAGCGCCCGTTCAGCAACGTACAAACTGGAGCCCTTCGCAATGAGATAAAGGAAACACGGTGAGGAACGAACCGATGTTGACTGATCGCAGTGGAGAAGGGTGAAGTTTGCCAGTTGCTGGGCGCTGGAGCTGGACGTAACAAAAGCGCAAGCGCCCGTTCAGCAACGTACAAACTGGAGCCCTTCGCAACGAGATAAAGGAAACACGGTGAGGAACGAACCGATGTTGACTGATCGCAGTGGAGAAGGGTGAAGTTTGCCAGTTGCTGGGCGCTGGAGCTGGACGTAACAAAAGCGTAAGCGCCCGTTCAGCAACGTACAAACTGGAGTACTTCGCAACGAGATAAAGGAAACACGGCAAGGAACGAGCCGATGTTGAACTTATCGCAGTGGAGAAGTGTGAAGTTTGCTAGTTGCTGTGCTTGGGAGCTGGACGTGGCTGACACAGGATCAATAATTATCCACAGAGTGAAGTTCTATAAAAAACCCGCGGCATCCGATTTGACGGATGTCGCGGGTTCTTATTTATTGACCTGTAAACGCCGGCTTGCGCTTTTCAACAAATGCTTTAATGCCTTCTTTATGGTCGGCCGTTTGCTTCATGGCCTGCTGGGCATCCGCTTCGAGTTCAAGAACGCTCCGGAGCTCTTCCAGACGGGAGGTGTGTAGAATGCCCTTTGAGGCGATCATTGCGCTGATCGGTGTGGACAGCAGCTTCTGCGCCATCCCTTCGGATTCCTTATGCGCCGTGCCGTCCTGAGCGACTTCGTCGATCAGTCCCCAGCCTGCCGCCTGCTCGGCCTTCATGACATCGCCTGCCCAGATCATCTGCTTCGCTTTTGGAACGCCGATGCGCTCCTTCAGGAAGAAGTGGCCGCCGCCGTCCGGCACGAGGCCGATGCCGATAAAGTTCATCGCGAGCTTTGCCGACTGTTCTGCAATAATCACATCGCACGCGAGAACCATGCTGAATCCAAGGCCCGCTGCGGCACCGTGCACAGAAGCGATCGTGATCTGGGGCAGCGTGTAAAGTGCGATCGCAAGACGGGTAACGTCTTTCATGACGACACTCAGGTCCATCGGATTTTCCGGGTCAATCATCTGTTTGATGTCGCCTCCGGCGGAAAACGCACGACCTTCCCCTTTCAGGATGACTACCTGGACGGAGCGATCTTCTTTGAGTTCTTCAAAGGCATCGGCGAGTTCCTTCATCATTATGCTGTTCATTGCATTCATCGCATCGGGACGGTTCAGCACGACTCGTGCCAACTTCCCTTCCCGTTCAAGACGGATTGTTTCGTAAGCCAAAAACGACACCTCTTCCTAATGATATGTAGTCGTTCACCACTATAGGCTTTCTGTGCCGTTCAGGCGTTTCCCTTTATTTTAGTCAGAATTAATAAGAAACTGCATAATGCGCTGAATGGGATGCACTACACCAACCGAACCCCTGTATTCGTTATAATAAAGGGGAAGGAATGTCTCAGGGAGGAACTCACAATGAAAATCGGAAGCATCTTTGTCCCGGTATCGGACTTGAATCACTCTGCCGAATGGTATGAAGCCCATCTCGGACTCCAGCGGATCGGCGAATGGGAAGGCGGCATCGGCTACGCATTGCCGGACGGCTCCGCACAGCTCGCGCTCGTGCGCACGAAGACCCATCAGGGCACGGAATTCTTATTGGATGAAAAAGAGCGGCATGTGTTTTTCAATCTGCTTGTGCCGGATGCCCGCGCACTGCACCTGAAGCTTAGCACGCGAGCAGTCGTGACCACGCCGATCAAAGAGGAAAACGGCATGAAGTACTTTGACTTCTTCGACCTGGACGGCAACACGTTCAGCGTAGTGGAAGAAAATCCGGACTCGCCGTTCCATCCGGACCATCTGGGGGAAAATCCGAATAAATGAGGAAAGCGACCAAACCCAAAAATGGTTTGGTCGCTTTTCATTGCTCAATTACTTTGCAGATACCGCTTCACCAAAGAGCTCATCGAGCATCTCGAGCTTCTTGTCGATGGACTCTGAATAGCTCAGAATGTACGCTGATGGGTCTTTCGGATTGTGGAACTGGGTGATGCGGCCAGTTTCGGGATGGACGAACTTGCTCGATGCGCCGCAGCCGAGCCCGATGATCGTCTGAACTTCCTCCATGATCACGATGTTGTAGATGCTTTCCTCGCCCGGCTTGGAGTAGCCGACGTTCTCGAGGTTGCCGAGAATGTTTTTCTGGCGGTACAGATAGTATGGGACATAACCGTTCCGCGCGGTCCAGTTTTGCGCCATATGCATCATGTCAACGACGGTGTCGCGGTCCGCCACTGTGTACTTGGAGCGGTTACGAGTCATCTCGGACGCCCGCTTGAACGACAGCGTATGAACGGTGAGCGATTCCGGCTGGAGTTTTTCCGTCTCGGCGAGCGAATGCGCAAACTCTTCCGTTCCTTCGTTCGGCAGGCCGATGATCAGGTCCATGTTGATGTTGTTCATACCCATGTCTCGGGACAGATGGAATTTGTCGATCGTCTCCTGCACCGTATGGAAGCGGCCGATCGCCTTCAGGGTTTCGTCGGTATACGACTGAGGGTTGACACTGATCCGGTCGATGTTCCATTTTTTCAGGACATCGATCTTCGCGGGTGTGATCGTGTCGGGGCGGCCCGCCTCGACTGTGATCTCGCGGACGTTTTCGATGTCCGGGAAGGACTTGTAAAGCGTTTCGTAAAGCGCGTCCATCTCATGCGCCTCGATTGACGTAGGTGTGCCGCCCCCGAAGTAGACGGACGTCACTTTGATGCCGCGCTCTTTCAGCCATGCACCGATTTCTTCGATCTCCACGTGCAGCCCGTCAAGGAATGACTGGACGCGTGTGCCCCGACGCGGCAGGGCGTATGCCGGGAAGGTGCAATATGCACACTTTGTCGGACAGAACGGGATGCCGATATAGACACTGACCTCCTCGCCGATCCGGTCAAGGTCCGGAATCATCTTCAGCTGGCGGGCGACGATATCTTTCATGAGCTCGATCTTTTCCGGTGTGATGCGGTAATCGCTGATCAGACGATCTGCAATTTCCTCGTGCGTGAGTCCCTCCCGGCGCATCTTATGGTACAGCTTTGTCGGACGCATGCCGGTCAGGATGCCCCATGGCTGGATCAGCCCTGTTGACTGCTCGAGGACATCAAGGAAGACATGGGAAAGCACACGCTTCAGCTGGCGCTTTTCCGCTTTCGGATCGCCGCCGTGCCTTGCCGCTTCTGCATAATTTGCCGTGAATTCCGCTTTTCCGTCATGAAGGATGGCCGCACCAGAGACCACGCCATCCTCTTCGGACCAGTCCAGCGAGATGGAGACGCCGTCTTCTGCAGCCTCCTTCACCATCTCGGTCTCTTCATAAAACAGGTTGGCGATGTTCTGGAACATGCGGACCCAGTCCTGTTCAAATGATTGCTTTATATAAATCGGCTTCATAAAATTCACCTTGTTTCAATGGAATGAAAATCTCCGTTCATTATAGCAGAATTCCTCCTGGCACTCGTCTTTGAAATATAAGCCCTCAGCACCCGTTTTTCCGTCCAGACAAAAAAAGTCCGGACAGCGACATGCGCTTCCGGACAATAGTTTTGATTTAGATTTCTTCGTACAGGTTCTGAACCGGCTTCATGAGAATCCGGTTCACGTCTTCGATAATGCGGCTCAGCTGCATTTCAGCCTGCAGCATCCCGGCGATCTTCGCGTTGTTCTGGGCAAGCTGCGCCGTTTTCTGCGCGTATTCCAGAACGTCACCATCGATCTCTTCGCCGGCCACCTGCTTTTGCTGAAGGTCCATCTGGATTTTGCGGAAGTTACGGAAGATGTTCAGTGCCTCTTCGTCCGCCTTGACGTTCTCGATCGCCCCGACAAGCGCCGCGTATTCCTCCGTCTTGCGGAATGTCGCTTCCAGCCGGTTGATGTCATCATAGATATTCACTGTCATGTTCACCACTCCAATCAATTAATAAGCAACGAAAGAAACCCCTGGAAAATCCCGATCATGCCGCCGAGGACGGCACCGAGGACCGTGATCATCTTGAATTCCCGCTTGGAGATTCCCAATACTAGATCTTCGAGCCTGGATACCGGGAACGTGTCGACCTGATCTTTGACCATCTGGTCGATCTTCAGGCGGCCAAGCGCCTCTTCCATTTTCGCCTCCGCCTGCGCGAAGGCAAAATCGGTGAGGGCTGGTGTCACATTGCGCGCAACCCAGTCCTCCCCTTCCGGCCAGTAGTCCTTGAGGGTGCGGTCCAGACGTTCGCCGGCGGCCAGCTCTTTCCTGACATAACCGAGGACCGATGCCTTCAGGCCTTCCCAGTCAAACCCGCCAATCAATTCCTCGACCGGACGGTTTTTCAGTTTCTCATACTCGCCTTCGATCAGTCCATCCAAAAGACGCGCGGTTCCGGATGCAGAAAGGAACTTCAGCCCTTCCCTCTGGATCTTGTCGACAAGAGTCTCCGAGCTGCCGAACAGCGACTGGAGCATGCCTCCGAATGTTCCCCGGGATTCAAGGAAGTCATCCAGCATGTTGCGGATCGTCTGACGCCCTTCAGCAGAGTTCACATAGTCCATGGCGCGCGACAGGATGTAGCGGCGGATTTCCGGAAGCTTTTCTTCCGCTTCGTCCATCCAGCGGGCCGGCACCCGCTCCGCGACCGTGCCGGTAAGGAGCCTTGACTTGGCTTCCTCGAATTTAACATCAACGAGACCGAGCGCGACCGCCTCAATTTTCTCATCCGCGCCCCGCATACCCGCCATGTCCAGCCAGTCTGATAATGTCTTGTCCCCGCCGAATACATGCTTGCCGATCAGGCGGCCGATGACGCCTTCCGCCTTTTCCCGGACAGCCGGTGTAAACAGTTTATTGCGGAACGTATCCGGTGTCAGAAGGTAATCCACAACAATTCGTCCGAACTGCCTGGCCAGCTCATCGCGTCGTTTCGGAATGAGCCCGGGAGTGAACGGCACTCGCCAACTGCCGATATATTTAGCCTCGTGGGGGCGGAACAGCATCTTGATCGCCAGATGGTTCGTAATGCCGCCGATGATGGCGCCGATCACAGCCATCAACGCGATGGTCAGAAATGCATTCAATCACTTCACCTTTTTCTGTTGGTGTCCGTCCCATTATAACAGACAGGGCCTTATACAGAAAAAGGAACGCCACCGGTCAGATGGCGTTGTACATCATCGAGAACCGGATGGCGTGCTCCATTTCGTCATGCATCGCGATGAACAGCGGGTTGACCCCTTCCTGGAGTGGGGATTCCAGCATCATGACCTTATACTTGTCAGTCGCCTCCAGTTCGTCCCGGATCGCCTGTTTAAGTGCCCCCTTCAGGTTGTCAACCGGTCCCGGCTTCCTGAGGCTTTGAACGTAGGCGCCCGTCAGCATATAATAGAGCTGTTGGAACATTTCGTAATGGCTCTTCTCGTCGTCCATCGCATGCTGGATGAAGTCGAGCCAATACCGGTCATTCGTGAGCGAAGCCATCGACTTGTAGAAGTAGTACGCCTTGTACTCGTCCTCGATCGCCTCGCGAAGCTGATCGGTAAACACGCGGTCGCATCCTTTCGTCATCTTTCCACCAAGGTATGCGTTTGGGGCGGCCATCATGAAAGGGATGAGGAACATGCTGCAGCATTTCACGTACAAGCCGATGTTCGAAGGAGGCCAGCTCCCGGGCTGGACGTTTTCCTTCCATTATAAAAACAAGCGTTATAGCGGGGACTACCGCCAGGACGGTTCGATTGTCTGGTCAGGCGAAACACCGCCGGACGAGGATCAGGTCAAAAAGATGATCCACGAACTCATGACGTTCCACGTCTACGAGTAAAGTTTATTTCAAGTTATTCGCTACGTTGCAAGCCGGGGATCCTTATTGCATTTCAGGGCCGCTTATTTCAAGTCGGGTGGCCATATTGCAAGTTGCGCAGTCTTGTTGCAAATCGGGCTTCCTTATTGCAAGTCACATCGCCTTATTGCAAATTCTGCTCCCATATTCCAATGCGGGCGGCCAAATTGCAGTTCACCCTCCTTTTGGACAAACCGAATAGGCAACAGGACCGTTTGATTCAGGGCTCTGCCGGGAATACTTTGAGTATTACCGGAAGGAGGAATTCCCGATGGGAGACAGCAAATCGCAGAACAATTTTGAAGAGAAGGACCGGCTGAACGAACAGCAAAAACGCGAGCAGGAGTCGATGAAGGACAAGGCCCGCGAGCCGAATGAACAAAACCGCATGATCAATACTGCCGACAATCAGAAACGATGAATACCAAAAGCCTCCACAGCCTATAAACTGGCTGTGGGGGCTATTCGTTTCAACCCATTTTTCTGTTAAGTGAAACTCCCTGTACTTAACACCGTATACATAGTAGATCTAAAAAAGGGGGCTACCCGATGTTATTTATTATGACTATATTGGCAATCCCCGTTTACGGTATTTGTATATGGTCCCTCTATGAGCCGGAAGAAAGCTATTTCTTTATGAAAAAATGGCAGTACAAGGAGCTTCCTGAGCTGTCGGATGCCCAAATCAAATTAATCAGAATCGGGAGTGTGGCCGTCTTGATCATTATGACTCTACAATTAATCATGATGGCAATTGAAACCTTTACCGGCCACTAATCGGTGCTGATGTTATTCCCCCGCCAACTTCCTCCAGCCGAACACCAGCGACGCGAGCAGGAGTGATGAAGGACAAGGCCCGAGCAAAACCGCATCAACCAAAGAAAATAAACGCCAAAAGCCTCCACAACCAAAGGATGTGGAGGCTTTCATTCATAAATAAAATTCCCAATACAGGATGTTCCCGCTCAGTATGACAGCGGATATTATCGTTGTGATATTTATTAATGTTGCTCGTTTGTTTATCTGTTTATCTCTCATTTCAAAAAGCAAGGAGCCGCTCAAGACCAATGAACCGGCCACATAGAACAAATTGGCGGTCAAGAACGGTTGAATGGCTGCATAGGCGGTGATCGATACTGTCTGATAACCAATCCATACGATATTGACCCCGTCGAAAAAGGTCATCCCAGCGGCCGTTTTCTTTACCGAACCCCACAACAGACAGAGAATAGCCCCGGCTGCCGCCGGGGCTATTTCATTTCCATTTAAACCTATGGAGTCTATAGCATTTAATTCCAAAACATGGAATATATGTAATTATGAAAAATTATCTCTTACACAAACTGGGGATTTTAATAGAGATGTTCATAAGCATCTCGCCATTGATCATATTGTACCTGTTCTTTCTCGGAACCATCTGGTTGGTCGTTGCCGTCATCAAAAATGCATGGAAATAGTAAGGTGTGAACAGCTCTTATTCCCCCGCCAGTTTCCTCCTGCCGAACACCATGTAATAGTAGATGGATGAGATCATATACAGCGCACCTGTGATCGTAAACGCCCATGCATATCCCCAGTAGGATCCGTAGGCGACGACCAGTCCTGCAGATACCGGGCCCATTGCCGCCCAGCCCATCTGGAACACGGTCTGGTTGACGGAGTTGGCGAGTCCCTTGTATTTGTCGTGGACGATTTCCATCGAGATGGCGCTCTGGATCGGGTTGCCGGCGTTCATAAGCGCCTGGCGCATGAGGAATCCGAGCGACGCCAGCCCGAGTGACATCGTATACGCCGTCAGGAACAGGAACGGGATCGATGCGAGCTGGAAGAAGATGAGCGCCTTCACCTTGCCGACCCGTTTGACGAGCGCCGGTCCGATCATTATCGCGACCGCTGTCATCGCGGATCCGAGTGACAGAATAAGTCCGATATAGGCGTTTGATGCATCGAACCGGTTCGCGAAGTACAGGTTCAGGTACGGGATGACAAGCCCCGATCCGAAACCGATTAGCAGGTTCGCAAGCCCGAGATGGAAAATGAGTTTTACGTTCCTGCCCAGTGCCGCCTCGTCCGGCTCCCCTTGCACCGGCGGTTCCGGGATCCGGTCGGCAGTCACCGGCTGATCGGATTTCTTCCCCCCTGACAAGAAAAACAGAGGAAGGATGCCTGCTGCGAAGATTGCGGCGCCGGCCAGCAGCGACCAGCGTATCGCCTCCACTTCAAACAGGCCGAACGATTTCTCCAATACATCCGCGATCACCCCGCCTCCGAGACTTCCGAACACTCCGGCCACGGTAACGAGCGAGAAATAAAGACTGAACAGGTGTACCCGCTCCGAAGCGGTCGAGTTTTCCGCAAGGAACGGGACGCCCGACACCTGGACGAATGCCATGGTCAGGCCGGTCACGAAGGCAGCCGCCACGAGTGTGCTTTCCGATGTCTCGACGGAACGGTAGAACAACGACAGCATCGTCAGTGCAGAACCGCCGATCAGCAGCCACTTCCTGCCGAAACGGTCACTGAGCAGCCCGGCGGGTATGAGGATGATCGCCGTCGCGAGCGCGGTCATCGAGATGATGCTGCCGTTCACAGTTTCCGGCATGCCAAGTGCTTTGATATACAGATTGTACATAACGGCAAATACCCCCATCCCGATCTGGATGAGGATATTGGCGCATATAAACAGCCGGACGTTTCGGCTGAATCCAGAGACCTTCTTTTTCCATTCATTCAACCAGTTAATCATGGACAGGCCCTTCACTTTCTATTTATTTCGACATTCGGATTATACGAAAATAGAAAGGAAAAGGCAATAGAAGGATGATTCTGATTCAAGCACAAGGCATCCCCAAAGAGCGTCCTCCTAAAGGGCCTCCTGCCATATTCGATTTCGTCATTTAAGGCAAAAATCTCGTCATTCGCAACCGGCCGGCTGTGAATGACGAGATTAAACGTGTGAATGACGAAACTGAACTGACGAATGACGAAATTAAGCGATTGAATGACGAGACTGATCAATTCCGGGCTGTGAAACAGGCCTTTCTGTTACCCAGTCTTCCCCGCCGCCTGTGTACCGGCCTGCAGCTTATACATCTGCGCGTACTGGCCTTCGTAGGCGAGCAGCTGGTCATGAGTGCCAAGTTCCACAATCTCGCCGCGGTCCAGCACGATGATGCGGTCTGCATTCTTAATGGTCGACAGCCGGTGGGCGATGACGAATGTCGTCCGTCCTTTTTTCAGGACATCCATTGCATGCTGGATGATCTCTTCCGTCTCCGTGTCGATATTCGATGTCGCTTCATCCAGAATCAAAATTGCCGGGTCGAAGGCAAGTGCCCGGGCAAACGAGATCAGCTGGCGCTGGCCGGCAGACAGTGTGCTGCCCTTTTCCACGACCGGCTCGTCGATTCCGCCCGGAAGGGTCTTTAATACCCGGTCCCCCCCGACTGCCTCGAGGGCGCGTTCCACGTCTTCGCGGGTAATGCGCGGATCGTCCAGGCTGATGTTCGACCCGATCGTTCCGGTAAACAGGTACGGATCCTGCAGCACGATTCCCATATGGTCGCGCACCGTCTGACGGGACAGCTTTGTGATGTCGGTTCCGTCAATCACAATCCTGCCCTTTGTCGGGTCATAGAACCGGAACAGCAGGTTCATGATCGAACTTTTGCCGGAACCGGTATGGCCGACGAGCGCCACCGTTTCGCCTTGCTTTGCCTCAAAGTCGATGCCTTTCAGGACATACTCCTCATCTTTGTAGGCAAACCAGACATTCTCAAACCGGACGTTTCCGCGGTATCTCGCGATCTTCTCGTCGCTCACGTCCTCCCCTTCCTGGTCGAGCAATTCGAATACCCGCTCCGCCGCGACAAGTGAGTGCTCGAGGCGGGAGAACTGATTGACGATACCCGTAATCGGATTGAAGAGACGTGTGATGTAGTCAACGAATGCGTACAGCGCACCGACGGAGATTGCGGCCGGAGCGGAGAGCGCCACATTGCCGAAGTACAGGATAAATGCGATGAACGTCATCGACCGGAGCACGTCGACCAGGTTGAACGACGTCGCCGAGTCGAGGAACAGCAGCTTGTTGTTGTACCTGAAGTGCTCGTCGTTCAGCTCATCGAATTCCTGTTCCATCTGCTTTTCCCTGCGGAAAGCCTGGATGATCGTCATGCCCTGAATGGCCTCGTTGATCATCGCGTTAAGGTCACTGACCTTCCCGCGGATGATCCGGTTGTACTTGGAAGCGTACTTCCTGTAGGAGATCATCCAGATATAAAGCACCGGAATGAGCAGAAGCGTAATCGCCCCCATCGCCGGCTCCAGATACAGCAGCGCGGCGAAGATCCCGATCATATACATGCCGCTTGTCGCAAACTGCGAAAGCACCGTGACGTACATGTCCCGGATCGCTTCCGTATCGTTCGTGATTCGCGCGACTACTTTACCCGCCGGCAGATTGTCGAAGTAGCGGACCGGTAGCGTCTGGATTTTGCCGTATACTTCGTTCCGCATCTTCTGGATGATGCGGTTCGCCCCTTTCTGGAGGAGCAGGTATTCCAAATAGCGGAACACCGCTGTTACCACGGCAAGGCCCATGAAGATCGCAAGCAGCATCAGGATCGGTGCGTATTCCATCCCGCCTCCTTCATTGCCTGCGATATGATCATCGATGATCTTTTTGGCGATCAGCGGGCCGGCAAGATCGGCCGCAACAGCGAGTGCCAGGCAGATCACACCCGGAATAACATAGCGTTTTTGGTCCGTCGCATAACGGACCAGCCGTTTACCCTTTTTCATGATGATCCACCTCCCCGATCTGCTGCCGGTCGAATTGTTCGCGGTACCACCCGCCAGTTTCCAGGAGGGATCCATGTGTCCCTTCCTCGGTGACTTTTCCGTCTTCCAGGACGATGATCCAGTCAGCATGCTCAATTGCCGACAGCCTGTGTGTCGTGATGATCGTCGTCTTGCCCTCTCTGCCCTGCCGGATGTTTTCGATGATCGCCGTCTCGGTCTTGGCATCGACTGCCGACAGCGAGTCATCGAGGATCAGGATATCCGGATCCTTGATCAGTGCCCGGGCAATTGAGATCCGCTGTTTCTGGCCGCCCGAGAGCGCAACGCCCTTTTCACCGACGAGTGTTTCCAGTCCCTGTGGAAGCATCGCCAAGTCCTTCCGGAAATGAGACAGGTGGATCGCTTCGTCGATCTCCGCATCGGTCGCGTCCGGTTTGCCGAACAGGATGTTGTCGCGGATCGAGCGTGAAAACAGCACATGGTCCTGTGGCACATAGCCGATCCAGTCCCGAACTTCATCTTTGGTGAGGTCACTGACGGAAACTCCGGAAAAACTGAGTTCCCCGTCTCCGGCAGGATACTCGCGCAGCAACTGGCGAATAAAGGTCGTCTTCCCGCTGCCGGTCTTCCCGACGATGCCGAGGGTCCCTCCCCGCTCAAGCCTCACTTTTACCCGGTCAAGGTTAACTGACGAGGACTGCGGATATTGAAATGTCACATCATCGAAAGTGACGTCATCCGGATGTCCCGCCCATTTCGGCCGGTCCGGATCCCGGACGTCTTCCAGGTAGGACAGCGTTTCGTGGACCCGGTCGAGGGAAGCATTCCCCCGTTGCATGACGTTGATCAGTTCGCCGATCGCGATCATCGGCCAGACGGCCATCCCAAGATAGACGTTGAACGTGACGAGGTTGCCGAGCGTCATCTCACCTGTTGAGACGAGAAAGGCACCATAGCCGAGTCCGATTGCGTAGCTGGCTGCTGTAAGCACCTTTGATGTCGGCGCAAACAGCGCATCAATCCGCTCGACCGCCATGTTCTTTTCGTACACTTCTTCCGTTTTCTTTCTGAACTTTTCTTCGGTTGCGCGCTCCTGTACGTATGCGCGGACCACTCGGACACCGGCAACCGCCTCGAGCACATCATCGTTCAGGTCACCGAAGGCGTCCTGTGCGACAACGTAGCGCTCATGGATCTTCTTGCCGAGCACCTGCATGATGATTGCCAGGATCGGCAGCGGCAAGATCGCGGCCAGTGTCAGCTTCCACGAAACGAGGAAACCGGCCGTCAGCAAAATCGTTGCCAGGTAAAGCGTCGAGTCGATCAGCGTCATGATGCCGAACCCGGCAGTTTCCGAAATCGCGCGCAAGTCATTTGTCGAGCGGGCCATCAGATCACCCGTCCGGTTCTTCTCGTAGAATGTCGGTGTCATCTTCAGGAAGTGCTTCATCAGCCGGCTCCTGAGGACCCGCTCGATCACGTTCGCCCCGCCGAACAGCTGGTATTGCCAGATAAAGTTCGAGGCGTAGTTGACGGCCATGACGAGGAGCATCAGACCCGCAAAGGTCATGAGCAGCCCTTCCGTCATGTCTCCGCGGTACATCGTGTCGATCGCCCGGCCGATCAGCCATGGCGGAACGACGACGAGGATATTGGTGAAAGTGAGCAAAATCAACGCCACCGTGTACCGCTTCCAGTTCTCCTTAAAGAACCAGTTTAATTTAAATAAGACTGAGAACATTGGTTATCCCTTCTCTCCCCGGCGGGCACTACCCGCCTTCTTTAGATTCCTTGACCAGAATTTTGCGTTCTTTTGTGATGCACATCACCATTTCTCCTCTCCGTTTTTGGTCTTGTATACAGCGCGAAAAAGCGCGGTGCTACCAAAGCAAGCACAAAAAACACGCCCCAAATCATGGAGGCGCGCTCAATGAAAAAAGGGTCCGGCAGGCATGCCGGACCCCCTGTAAAGACACTGGTGCCGTGTAATTACGGCCGCAGTGCGGGCAGGCATGGCGATATGCAGTTGTTGTCGAGTCCGAGTTGAATGATCATGTTGTACATCGTCCATACCTCCCTTTCCGTTGGTTTTGTTTTCCTTAACAGACTACCCTTGCGGATGAGTCCATGTCAACTGTTTTCAGAGAAATTCCTCAATTTGCACTTGACTTATTAATCTTGCCCCATTATGGGTGAAGTTATATGTGCATCATTATTTGTGGATACCGCCTCAGAGAAACGCATGGAGCAGGGCACCGAGTACGCCCGCCACCGCCACAACAACCCATGGTGGGGTTTTCTTGAACTGAAGCAGCCAGAAACAAAGTGCTGCAACAGCAATATCCCATACTGAGAAGATTGAGCTCGGGATGACCGGATTGATCAGAGCCGCCGCAAGGATCCCCACGACCGCGGCATTGACGCCGACAAGCGCCGCCCTCAGCCAGGTTTTCTTGCGGAGTACCGACCAGAACGGCAGCGTTCCGATCACGAGGAGGAACGACGGCAGGAACATCGCGACAACTGCGACGAGCGCTCCAGGCACACTGTCCATGATCATTCCTATGTAGGCTGCCAGCGTGAAGAGGGGACCCGGCACGGCCTGTGCGGCACCGTAGCCCGCGATAAATGTCTCTGCGTCCATATAACCTTGCGGCACAACTTCACGTTCCAGCATCGGCAGGACGACGTGGCCGCCCCCGAACACAATCGAACCGACCCGGTAGAAGATATCGGTAATTGATACGAGAATATGATCAGTAGTCTGCCGGAGCAGCGGCAAAAGTGCGAGCAACGCGAAGAACAGTCCCCAGGCCACCGCTCCCGCCTTTTTCCCGACCGGCATCGGAATAGCCGCATCCTCTCCGCCGTTCCCTTCCTGTCGGTTCCGATATAGGATATAACCGATAAGCCCGGCGAGGACAATGATGCCGATCTGACCCCAGGCAGTCGGCACGAGCAGGACACCGGCCGCAGCCAGCGCCGCAAGCGCAAGTCTCGGGACGTCGGGAGTCAGGTTCTTGCCCATCCCGATCAGCGCATGGAGAATGATCGCGACCGCTACGATCTTAAGACCGCGGATCCAGCCCGTGTCGAACGGCACGTCACCAGCAACAAGATATGCAAACAGCATGAGAATGATGACAGAGGGCATCGTGAATCCGAACCAGGACAGCATCGCTCCTCCGATGCCGCCACGAATCAGACCGACTCCGATGCCGACCTGTGAACTCGCAGGTCCAGGAAGAAATTGGCACAGCGCAACCAGATCCGCATAGGCCCTATCATCAAGCCACCCGCGTTTTTTCACGTATTCATCCCTGAAATATCCGAGATGGGCGGCGGGCCCCCCGAACGACGTCAGCCCCAGCTTGAGCGACGCCGACAAGATTTCGCCATACCGCCCTCTTTCCTTCTTTTCCATCAAAAACCCTCCTAAAAAGAAGTCCACCTTATCCTAACGGACTCGTCACAGCCGATGAACCATCTTAACAAATACTTAACAAACTTTTTCTGTTCAGCTGTCCGCTTTGATCACGGCGACTTTCAAATAGTCGGATTCAGGGGAATTCCGGGGTGTGCGGAAATCTTCCGGCAGCCGGTACTCTTTCAGGATGCGGTACTTCCTGCCGCTCGCCTTGAATGCTTTGTCGATGAATGTCCTGAACTTCTTCATTCCGAAGCCGGCATGGTTGGTCGAAGCGACCACGATGCCGCCTTTTGCCGTGATGGCCAAGACATCTTCAAGCAGATTGGCATAGTCCTTGGCGGCACTGAATGTCCGCTTTTTGGACCGGGCGAAGCTCGGCGGATCAAGGACGACCAGGTCGAATTCCATCTCCTTGCGCCGGGCATATCTGAAGTAATCGAACACGTCCATGACAACGATGTCCTGCGCTTCATAGTCGATGCCGTTGACGGCGAACTGCTCGATCGTCTTTGGCAGGCTCCGCTTTGCCAGGTCGACACTGACCGTCCCGGAAGCACCTCCGAGAGCTGCCGCCACCGAAAATGCCCCCGTATAGGAGAACGTATTAAGTACACTCCTGCCCTCCGCATATTCGTCGCGGATCGCCTTCCGGACGTCCCGCTGGTCGAGGAAGATTCCGGTCATCGCCCCGTCATTCAGGTCAACGGCGAAGTTCATGCCATTTTCCTTCACGATCAGTGGGAATTCCGGCTGCTTGCCCGAGACAAAGTCATCCTGTTCCATATAACGGCCTTTCAGATCGAACCGCTTTTTCTCATGGACGGAGAGGACTCCCGGCATCTCTTTCAAGGATTCGTAGACATATTGCCGCATCGAATAAATACCCTCGCTGTACCAGCTGACCATCCAGTGACCTTCATAATGGTCGATCGTCATTCCGCCGATACCGTCCCCTTCACCGTTAAACACGCGGAATGCCGTCGTATCCGGGTTTTCGAAAAAGGACTTTCTGCGGTCTGCAGCTTCACGGATTTTCCGCGTGAAGAACTCCCTGTCGATGGTCTCCTGCTCATTTCGTGAAAGCACCCACCCCGCGCCTTTGTTTTGCTGTCCGTGATAGCCGGTCGCCACATACTTGCCGTTTGGATCCTCCAGACGCAATAATGTTCCTTCTGCCCCGAAAACTGACATGTCCCGTACGGAATCCTTCGGGATGACAGGCTGGCCTGCCCGGATCGCTCCTGCTGCTTCTGCATTCACCCTTACACTAATTGTTTTCATTTTCCCAACTCCAAATTTCGATTTTCCCCATTATCGCACGCCTGCACAAAATAGACGAATTTGCACCGGCTAGCAGGATATTTTTATTGTCTTTTTGCTGATGCGGATTTATCATTGAAAGTAACTCACTATTTTTTACATTCACAGGAGGTGTACACTTTGTCCTCCCCCTCATTCGGGTCATGGACAAAGGAATTGTTTGGACATTGCCATACGATTGGCAGCATTTGCTGCCTTAATCGCTTTCACCGCGTTTTTTGTCGCGAGTGAATTCGCAATTGTGAAAGTCAGGACGACCCGTATCGACCAGTTGATCGCCGAAGGAAACAGGAAAGCCATCCGGGCAAAAAAAGTCATCTCAAACTTGGATGAATACCTTTCCGCGTGCCAGCTCGGAATTACGATCACTGCTCTCGGTTTGGGTTGGCTCGGGGAGCCGACCGTCGAGCGTATGCTTCATCCCCTCTTCGAGCGCTTTAACATCGAGGGGAACATCTCCTCGCTGCTTTCGTTTATTATCGCATTCTCGGTTGTGACGTTCCTGCACGTGGTTGTCGGGGAACTTGCACCGAAATCGATTGCCATCCAGAAGGCTGAAGCGATTACCCTGAGCTTTTCCGGCCCCCTCATCGCTTTCTACCGGCTCATGTATCCGTTTATCCATACGATGAACGGTACGGCACAATGGCTGATCCGGATGTTCGGATTCAAGCCGATGTCGGAATCCGAGGAAGCGCACTCCGAGGAAGAATTGCGGATGATTCTCTCAGACAGTCTGAAAAGCGGAGAAATCAACCAGTCCGAATACAAGTATGTAAACAAAATCTTCGAGTTTGATGACCGGATTGCCCGTGAAATCATGGCACCCCGCACCGAGATGATGACCGTCGATCAGGATATGACGCTTCGAGAAGTCCTGGACGTCATGGGCGTTGAGCAATACACACGCTATCCGGTGACAGACGGTGACAAGGACCACATCATCGGGCTGATCAACATGAAGAATCTCCTGACCGCCTATATTAAAGATCCATTAGCCGGCGATCGTCCGGTAACCGACTTTCTCCTGCCGATCATCCGTGTGATCGAATCAATCCCGATCAGCGAATTGCTTCTTAAAATCCAACGAGAACGGATCCATATGGCTGTCCTCATGGATGAATACGGCGGCACGAGCGGTCTTGTCACAATCGAGGATATACTCGAAGAAATCGTCGGCGACATCCAGGATGAGTTCGACGTCGATGAAGTCCCTGATGTCCAGGCTATCGGCGAAGGGCATTACATCTTCGACGCCAAAATGCTCATCGAGGACGTGAACGACATCCTCGGCATCCATATCGACGAAGAGGATATCGATACGATCGGCGGCTGGTTCATGGCCAAACGGTTTGATATCGTCAAAGGCGAAAAGATGATCGAACAGGGATATGAATTCCTCGTCAAAGACATGGAAGGCCATCATATCCTGTACGTCGAAGTCCAGAAAATTGAAGAGGAATCAGAATCCTTGCCGGCTGAAGATGCCGCAGCAACCGATTTCTGATCCTTTCCGGAAGCTCCTGCTTCCGGTTTTTTTGTTTTCCGGACGGGTAAGCCGCCGATGCTGATATAGGAGTCCTCCCCGCTTGCGCCAAGTTTCCAACGGGAAAACATTCATCAGGAAATTGGGGTATACTGTACAATCCGGAGGTGGAAACATGGACCTTTATTCAAATCTCAAACAGGGAGAACGGGGTGCCTGGCTCAGCATTACAACCTACCTGATCCTGAGCACAGTCAAATTCATCGCAGGGGTCGCCGGATCGTCCGAGGCACTAAAGGCGGATGCGCTCAATAATACAACAGACGTCATCGCCTCCGTCGCTGTTCTGATCGGCCTTCGGATCTCCCAGAAACCGCCGGACGACAACCACCGGTACGGCCATCTCCGGGCTGAAACGATTGCATCCCTGATCGCCTCATTCATTATGGCGGCTGTCGGGATCCAGGTGCTGACGGATGCCATCGGCTCCATCTACAGCGAAGGTGCACAGACACCTTCCCCATATACAGGATTCATCGCCCTTGCAAGCGGCCTGATCATGTATGCCGTCTACCGGTACAATCTCCGCCTGTCCAAAAAAATCGGCAGTTCCGCTCTCCGGGCAGCCGCACTCGACAACCGTGCCGATGCCCTCGTGAGTTTAGGTGCCGCAGCCGGGATTGCCGGAGCCATCTTCGGATACCCGGTGATCGATACGATCACCGCCCTGATCATCGCCATGCTCATTCTGTTTGCCGCAGCTTCGATCTTTAAGGAAGCCGTCTACACGCTCACCGATGGCTTCGACGAAGAAGAGGGAGAAGCGCTCGCCCACCTGGCCGCATCTGTTCCGGGGGTCATCCGCCTCAAGGACTTCAAGGGAAGGATGCACGGCAATATGATCTTCATCGATCTGACTGTCACTGTCGATCCTTCACTGAACGTCATAGAAAGCCACCGCATCACAGAGCAGATCGAGCGGCGTATGCAGAAAGTGAAGCCGCTCTCCACCGTACTCGTCCATATCGAGCCTGAATTTCCAAATCAGGGCTTGTCCACAAAGTCAGTTTTAAAGTGAAAACAGCAAACCGCACGGACTCTGCTGACCAACGCTTCGCTTTTGGTCGCAAAAGTGGTCGCTTACCGCAGGCCGGCGCCGAGCCGATGCCAATACGAAGATTGGCATCTGCGTGCAGCGCGAAGCGTTGCGCGGCAGCGCAGGGGTCTCGCAGCCCGGCTTTTCCTGCAGGACAGAAAAGCCTCCCCGAATAAGCCTCGCACGAAGGAAATACGAAGCATTTTCGAGGAGTCTTCCGGCGTCCATGCCGTTTGCCATATGAAGTGTTAAATTCATGTTTCCGGACATCCCACTTACCTGTCGCTAATAACGATTACAGGTCCATAAAGTAATTCCCATTAGCCAATACCCCGCCTTAAGACGACATCAGATACGTCACGATCGTTCCAATTACCAGACCGGCCAGTATCATGGCTCCGTACAGCCAGTAACTCCCTTTTGACATGGCGATCGCCCCCTATTCGTCTTCTATACTATGCACGCCATCTGCCAATTATGGTGGGGCTCATCCGCAAGGTATTTGAAACTTTTCAGTCGCATAGTCGTATTAAGGTTGAAAACATTCCGAGTTATCCCTTCCCTGGAGAGCGGATAAATCTCAGAATGTGCATTTGACATGATTTTAGATAGATAGAAAAGGGGGTTTTCAATTTGTATGATGTAGTAGATCAGCGCAGGGTCATTTCTTTCACCATCGCAATCATCCTATTCATCCTTGCCTTTCTCGGTCCGGCCGCCATCCTGCTTCCGCTGAAGACAGGCTTCATTACACGGGAAGCGGAACTAATCGGCACAAGCGGCTGGTCGCTTATCACGGGTGGCATCGGATTTCTCGCGCTTGCTGCCGTTTTCGTCCTGTTTGCAGTCATGGAGAATCAAAAGAAAAAGTGGACGTTCTCACTTGTTCTGTTGGCTGTCGGAGTGACCGGCATCCTCCTTACCGTGAAAGACTACTATTATTACACGCCGGAACACTTTGTCATCAACGGTCCGTTCACCCTGACGAGTGAAACCTATGAGTGGTCGGATTTCGAGAGTGTTACGGAGAACCTGGCCAAGGAAGGCGGCACTTTGTACGTCGAATCCCTGGAATTTAAGATGAGAGACGGAGAGACTTACCATTTCGATCGCGGCATGATTCTGCAGCGCTATCAGCCGATCATCAGCGCTGTCACAGCAAGCGGCGGTGAGCATATCCGAAACGGGGGCTGAAGTTCCCTGAAATACCGAAAAGCCCGGGAATCCAGCCCCGGGCTTTTCCTTTTCGAATGATCAGGAATTGTCGTTCTCCTCATCTGTTTCATTCAGCATATCTTCATCATCTGATGTGTCATCCGTATTGGCATCATTCGTATCACCATCGGTTGAATCCGTGTCCGTGTCCGTTTCGGTGTCGGTTTCAGAATCCGTGTCTACATTCACATCGGTGTCTTCACCATCATCCGTTCCGCCATCACCTGCAGGTGCCTGTTCTTCCACGGGATCCTGCTCGTCCACATCCACGTTGACATCATCGTCTTCCCCGTCTCCGCCACATGCGGCGAGCATGCCGGCAGACAGGAATGCCGCCGCTCCGAGTTTTAGCCATTTGCTTGTTGCCATAGATGTACTCCTCCTCTTTGACTGTGCGTCAACTTTCTCTACCCATCCTTACCCGCTTGAGTATAGGATAACCATTTTTCTGAAATGCAACGCTCTCATCAAAAAAAGAGCCCCGGCATGGGACTATT
>NZ_JCAXEU010000022.1:0-47034 GCF_059758705.1 Bhargavaea sp. GQ12 | reverse complement strand
CGCTGTTCAGTTTTCAAGGTTCATTTATTGTTGATGTCGTTTGTAGCGACCTTCTTAATATAACACGCCGCAAAGCTTACGTCAACATCTTTTTTCACTTTGTTTTGTTCAGTGCGTCTCACTCAGAAGCGCAACGTTGATAACTATACAATGATTTTCCGGACAGCGCAAGCCCTTCTCACATAGTCGGAACCTTTCGTCAGCGGTGTCTATTCAAAGCATTTGAAAAAGGACATGGCCGGTATTCCTCTCCGGCCATGCCCACTTTTAAATCACACGCTTCCCACTGCGGGATCACTGCAGATCATTGAATCCCTTTCTTTTTCACTTCGGTCAGTGAATGATCAATGATGGAGATGATCGACTCCACTTCTTCCTTGTTGATGCAGAATGGCGGAGCGAAAGCGAGTGTATCCTGTCCTTCATACACGATGCTTCTTGCCAACAGGCCGTGGTTCAGCGCTTCCTCTACGACCTTGACGGATACCGGCTCGGAAAAGCGGGTATTGGTTTCCTGGTCTTTTAGGATTTCAAATGCTCCGAGCAGCCCGATTCCCCGGATATTGCCGATCTCCTCGTGTCGCCCTGCCAGCCAGTTAAATCCTTTCTGCAGTTCCTCACCCATATTCTGTACGTTTTTGATCAGGTTCTCTTCTTCGATGATTTCCAGGTTCTTTATTGCCACGGCACAGCACATCGGGTGGGCGCTGTAGGTGTATCCGTGCATATAGACCCCTTCTGTCAGTTCAATGAGTTCATTTCTGAGCGGTTCGGAAATGACCATGCCTCCGATTGGGGCATAACCGCTGGAGATCCCTTTCGCGATCACCATCATGTCCGGAATCGTACCGAAGTTCTCGATGCCGAAGTTTTTGCCCGTTCGGCCGAAGCCGCAGATCACTTCATCCGCGATGAAGAGAATGTCGTTCTGATCGCAGATTTCCCGGATTTCTTTAAAGTAATTCTCAGGGGGCAGGTTGACGCCGCCTGATCCCTGGACTGGCTCAGAAATAAACGCCGCAATGGTTTCCGCTCCTTCCCGCTCAATAAGTTCCTTCAGCGCTTCTATTGAAGAATCCACATAATAGAAGTCCGGTGCCAGTGAAGGAAAGTCTCTGAAAGCTGGCAGACCTGTTGCACTGGAGGCACCAACAGATACCCCATGATACGATTTCTGGCGCGAAATGATTTTCTTCTTAGCCGGCTTGCCTTTTAGTCTCCAGTAATAGCGCGCCGTTTTAAATGCTGTGTCGTTGGCGTCCGAACCGCCTGATGTAAAGAAGGTCATCGTCAAATCTCCCGGAGTCATTTCCGCGACCTTTTCAGCTAGACGAATTCCTGGTTCGTGGCTGTTCGTGGCAAATGACGAGCTGAAAGCGAGTTTCTTCATTTGTTCCGCCGCAGCTTCTGCAAGTTCTTCCCGGCCGTGGCCGATATTCACGTTCCACAGAGAAGACAGAGCGTCGATCACTTGTTTCCCTCGGACATCTTTCAAATAGATCCCTTTTCCTTCAGTGAAAATAAAACCGGGACCCTTTTCCTGTTGCTGTTTAAAAGAAGACGTAGGGTGCATGAAATGCTTTTTATCGATCGCTGCCAATTCCTCATATTTTCTTTGTACACTTTCCATCGTTTTCATCGTCATATTGTTTCCCTCCATTAACAAATCCATATATTTGGTGTTTCCTTACTGCTGATTACCGCAAATACATTTTTCATTGATGGCCCCGGACGGCCCCCGGATACGTGACTTTCTTTTTTCTCGGCGCAGCCTTGTAGACCTCGATGTTTTCCTGCAACCCTTCTTCCGCAGTCTCCGCCATTTTCTCCGCTTCCACCGGAACTGCTTCGTCTGCCCTGATGGTTTTGAATAAGGAGACACCCATCAGGAGCAAGATGACCGTGAACGGCAGCGCTGCCACCAAGGAAGCCGTTTGGAGACCCTGCAGTCCGCTGCTGATGATGAGAACTGCCACAATGGCCGACATGAGTACGCCCCAAATGACTTTGACCAGATTGCCCGGGTTGGGATCTCCATTTGTCGTCATCATTCCGAGTACGAAAGTGGCCGAGTCAGCGGATGTCACGAGGAATGTGACGATCAGTAAAATGAAGGTGACAGACAGTACTGTACTCACCGGGAAGTTATCAAAGGTGGCAAACAGCGCACTTGTGACATCATTTTGCACCGCTCCGGCAATATTCGTCTGCTGGAACAGATCCATATAAAGGGCGGTCCCGCCAAATACGGCGATCCACACGACTGCAATGAACGGCGGGACAATCAGCACTCCAAAAACAAATTCTCGTATGGTCCGTCCCTTTGAAATTCGTGCGATAAACGTTCCGACGAAAGGCGACCATGCCAGGACCCAGGCCCAATAGCCGACTGTCCAGCCCTTCGACCACGTATTTCCGTCATACGGGGAAAGCCCGAGGCTCATCCCGAAGAAATTCTGGATGTAATCCCCCATGCCCAATGCCAATGCTTCCAGGATGAACTGTGTTGGCCCGAGAAACAGGACAACCAGGATCAGTCCGATGGCGAGGCTTAGATTTAGGGTGCTGAGAATCTTGATCCCCTTATCCAGTCCCGTTAATGCAGAAGTCAAATACAGCAGCAGCAGTCCGCCGGTAATGATTAATAGGAAAAGCGTATTTTGCGGAACGTCAAACACATAATTGAGCCCGCCATTGATCTGCAGGATCCCCATTCCGACGGATGTGGCGACACCCAGCACCGTCGCGATAACCGCCAGAATATTGATCGCATTTCTCAGCGGCTTCTTGCCGCTCTTCCCTATGACCGGGTTCAGCGTATCGCTGATCATCCGGCCTTCCCTTTTCCGGAACTGGAAGTAGGCCAAAGCCAGACCGACTATTGTGAACACCGACCATTGGTGCACGCCCCAGTTAAAAAAGGAATACTGCATGGCTTGCCGTCCTGCCTCCGGACTATAGCCTTCCATCCCCGTCGGTGTATTGGCGAAGTGGCTCATCGGCTCGGCAATTCCCCAGAACACAAGGCCTGCGCCAAACCCCGTGCTGAACAGCATGCCGATCCATGCGAAGTAGGAGTATTTGGGCTTTTCATCGTCCCTTCCCAATTTGATCCGCCCATATTTACTGACGGCCAGCCCGAAACAGAAGAGGACGATCGCCAGGACCGAGAGCAAATAGAACCATCCGAATGCATCCGTTGTAAAGCTATACGCCGTGTCTGCCCATCTGGACAAACCTGCAGGGTTCACCGTCCCCCATAAGACGAGTAGGGTGATGACCGCCGTAGATGTCCAAAAGACGATGTTCATATGCTTTGCTCTAGTTTTTGGTTTCATATTATGACTCCTTTAGTCTCCGGAAACCTAAACAGCGAAAAGAGGGAATCTCCTATACAGACCGCTTTTGCGCTAGCTTAAAGCTCACAACTTTCGGCTCTGTCATTTCCTGAACCGTAAACTTGACCCCTTCCCGCCCTAAACCGGATCCCTTCACCCCTCCAAATGGCATACCGTCAATCCTGTAATCACTGCTGTCATTGATCATAATCCCGCCAACATCCATCTTTCCGATTGCTTCGAAGGCTTTATCAATATTGGACGTAAAGATTCCGGCCTGCAGCCCGTAATTCACGTCATTGGATTGCTCAATGGCCGTGTCGAGATCGGCGACCGGATACAGCAGTACGACGGGGCCAAAGATTTCTTGCCGGGCAATGGTACAGTCCGGCGGCACATCGGTCAGCACAGTCGGAGGATAAAAGGCACCCTCCCGCTTTCCGCCGGTTAATCGTCTGGCCCCCATCGCAACCGCTTCATCCACCCAACGCTCCACCCGGATGGCTTCCGTCTCACTGATCATGGGCCCCATATCGGTCGTATTCAGCATTTTGTCTCCAACCTGATATTGCTGAACCCGATTGACGAAGAGAGAAGAGAATGTTTCATAACTTTCTTCTTCAATATAGATCCGCTGCACACCCAGACAGTTTTGCCCGACTGCATAAAAGGCACCTGACACCGTAGACTCCACAGCTTTTTCAATATCCGCATCGTTGAGCACAATGACAGGGGAATTCGATCCGAGCTCCATGCTGATCTTTTTCAGGCCGGCTTTCCGTGCAATTTCTTCCCCTGTTTCCAGACCTCCTGTGAACGAAACCATCCGGATCGCAGGGTGGGTCACCAGAAGATCGCCGATAACACTTCCCTTGCCTGTAATCACTGACAGTACCTTGGACGGTAATCCGGCCTTTTCAAATGCCTCCGCAAGCAAAAGTGCACTTAGTGGCGTAACTGTGGCCGGTTTCACGATGATGGCGTTGCCAGAGGCAATTGCCGGTCCCACTTTGTGGGCCACCAGATTCAATGGATCGTTAAATGGGGTGATGGCCGCAACAATACCAATCGGAAATCTGTAGTAATAACCGATCCTGTCTTCGCTGCCCTCAGCCTGATCGAAAGGAATGGTCTCGCCATTGATGCGCCTTGCTTCCTCTGCACTGATCCTCAGCGTCTGGATGCAGCGCTTGACTTCAGCTGTCGCTTCTCTGATGGTCTTGCTGCCTTCCAGTGCAATCGTAGCCGCATATTCCCCTAGATTTTCTTCGATATACGCAGCCGCTTTATTCAGGATGATCATTCGCTGATGGACGGGCATGGAAGCGGCGACCTTAGCCCCTTCCTTAGCTCCTTCAATTGTCAGCAGCATGTCCTCTTCTGATGCCGCCGGAACCGTACTGATCAGTGAGTTGTCCTGAGGATTGCACACCTCGATGACTTCCTCTTTTTCGACCCATTTGCCGGCGATGAGCATTGGCTTTCCAAGCACTTTAGTATTCAATCAACCTGCACCTGCCTTTCAAGAAATGATTTCTCCGGTTAATAGCCTGATTGCGGACTCTGCCAGGATCTCCGCTCCCAATAGCATGCAGCGTTCATCCAGGTCGAAAGTGTTCGTATGCAAACCCCGTCTGACCCCGTCCGGAAGAGCACAGCCAAGGAAGAACATCGCACCCGGAACTTCCTGTGTCATATAGCCAAAATCCTCGCCTCCAAGACCAAACTCCTCTTCGATAATTTGAATAGTAGGATTTAAGTCTGCTGCGGTCTGTTTGATGATGCTATTGACTGCGGCATGATTATTCAGCGCAGGTTCACCTCGGTCTACTCTGAACGAATAGGTCCCTCCGAATGCTTCGACCACTTGAAATGCTTTTTCGATCTCGGCGCTCAGCTGCTCCCTCACCTCGTTTGAATAAGTCCGCAGCGTTCCTGTCACTTCCACCTCTTCTGGGATGACATTGCTCGCTGCGCCGGTGTGGATTTCACCGATACTGGCAACTGCTGTGTCCAGCGGGGAAATTCTCCTGGATGTCACTCCATAAAACGCCTGCAAGACAGAAGCAAGCATCCAGATTGGGTCGGTGCCCAGATGCGGGTACCCGCCATGGCCGCCCGATCCCCTGATTTTGCCGCGGAATACATCCACATTCGCCATGCTGTATCCGTCGTTTAGTTGGATCGTTCCAACCGGATGCCATGGGCAGACATGCAGTGCAATGATGGAGTCAACGCCTTCCAAAACGCCGTCTTCAATCATCCTCTGGGCACCCGACCGCCCTTCTTTATCGGTGTCTTCTTCCGCGGGCTGAAAAATAAGCTTGACGGTTCCGTGTAACTGTCCAGATGAAAATTTCTCAGCCAGCAAGTTGCCAACACCCAGCAAAATGGCCGTATGGGCATCATGGCCGCAAGCATGCATGACACCTGTGTGCTCCGACTGGAAGCCATGGCCGGTGTTCTCCTCGATTGGCAGTGCGTCCATATCTGCCCGGATTGCCACTGTCCGTCCTTCACCATTTGACAGGGTTGCAACCACACCGGTTTTCCCGATGGCGGTTTGGACGGTAACCCCCTCGACCTCCCCTAACCTTTCGGCAACAAATTGAGCTGTTTTGAATTCATTGAAACTGAGCTCGGGAAATCTGTGGAGGTGTCTTCGCCACGCAATCAGCTGCTGCTCCAAACTTTTTGCGATTACAGTTGTGTGCTCGCTATGGACCGGCATACCCAACACCCCTTTGTTAAGCGCTTTCATTTTATTGTTCATTTGTACACTGATCCCGTTAAATAATGGCCTGCAGATGGTCTTTTACAATCAGGCCGCGCTCAAAATCAGTCAATACTTCGCAGCCGGTTTCTGTCACTCTGAATGATTCAGTGATCTCAATTCCATAATCCTCAAACCAAAGTGCCGGTATCAGATGGAAGGCCATATTTGGCTGTAAAACCGTTTGATCTCCTTTTCGGAGACTCGCGGTATGCTCGCCCCAATCAGGCGGGTAGTTTAGTCCGATGGAATAGCCGATCCTGGAGTCCTTGCTGATGCCATGTTTTGATATGACAGTGTTCCAGGCAAGTTCTACTTCCTCGCATGTGATCCCCGGCTTCACCTTATCCAATGCAGTGTTCAATCCTTCTACTAATATCTTCGAGGTATCCAGCGCTTTGTCTGCCGGTTTCCCAATTGAAACGGTTCTTGCCAGCGGGGAATGGTAGCGCTGGTGGCAACCCGCCAATTCAATGAGCACCATTTCGTTATTGGTGTATTTTCGGTCCGTCCATGTCAGATGTGGGGTTGATGTATTTTTACCAGCCGGCAGCAGAGGGACGATTGACGGATAATCGCCGCCATACTCCGGCGTTCCGCTGATTAACCCGCTATAGATGTTGGCTGCCACATCGCACTCCCTGACTCCTTCCCGGATGGACTCCACTGCAGCCTGCATGCCGATTCCCGCAATGCGGGCCGCTCTTTTCATATATTCGATTTCCTTCTCCGATTTAATGAGCCGGACGTAATTCACAAGAAGCGTCGCATCAGAGAATTGGGCATTCGGCAAATTTCTCTTTAGTTTTTCGTAAGCCAGCGCTGAAAAGTAATAGGAGCCCATCTCGACACCGATCTTCCGTTTGGATTGGCCGATTTGAGAAAGGATTTTAGCGATGAAATCCATCGGGTGCTTTAAATCGTTCTGAATATGATCTTCCGGATAAGGAATGATGTTGTCTTTATAAAGCCATGTCGTTGCCTCGGCTGCTTTGGCGTCCATCTTCCTTCCGATCCAGATCGGCTGGTCTTCATCACTGATCACAATCAGCATTTGGTCAACATAAAAGGACCAACCGTCATAGCCTGAAAGATAATTCATGTTTGCGGGATTGGTAATCAGCAGCACTTCAATTCCTTGGTCCGACATACTCTCCTTTGTCTTTTCCAACCGGGCCTTGTACTCTTGTAATCCGAAAGGCAACATCTGCGTTCCTCCTTTTGATCATTCATTGGTATTCTGTCCGCTGAAACAAAGAAGCCTTTTAGCCTTTGCTCAACCGATCTTGTAAGGATGATTATAAATTCTAAATATTTATAATTCATCTGCAACTTTGTATGAAATTCTTTTTGAGCCGTTCATACACTTTTCATAAGAAAAATGGAACCGGAGATTAATCACTCCGGTCCCAATTATGAGTTAGATGTCCTGTTTTCATTTTAATTACACCTGTCGACCAGACTCTAATACTGAAGTTCAATAAAAACAAATCATCAGGATTGACCAGTGATAGTTTGGTCAGTGACTCGATCTTGCGTAACCGGTAAAGAAGCGATTGACGGTGAAGATTCAGCTCCCTGGCTGTCTGGCTGACATTCCCGTTGTTGTTGTTGTACGTGATGAATGTCTTGATCAGATCCATCTCTCTTTTTTCATCATATTCAACTAATGGCGACACAGTGGAGATCGTGATATCTTTGACTTCCTCATTGCCGGCCAGGTTCAGCATGAGCCTGTTCATTTGTGTCTCATCAAAATAGGTCCGCTTCCCAATGCCTCTTTGAGTTCTGCCCATTTCCAAAGCAGCTGTCGCTTTTTGAAAGCTGCCGGAAAAATTACGGACACCATCCTTCTCCATTCCGATTCCCCATGAAAACGTTACACCGGGCAATAAGTGGCTGAACCTTCTTTCCACCAGATCCAGGAACTGATTGACCGCATCTGGTGCAGGACTGCTGGATGCCTCCAAAAAAACAATCACTTGATCAGCCTCATATGCGAACAAAACCTGTCGCTGCACATTCTCTCCTGCATACAGCATTCCTTCTTTGATATAGATGGCGACCCTATCCAACTTCGTCCTTCTGGATTCATCAGGTGCCGCATCGTGATCGAGGGAGTCGTTAAGGTCTTCCGGAAAGCCGATGATGCAAAGATACGGAAGATCAAGATTGTATTTAAAGAACTCTGCATGTGAAGCCACATGCTCTTCAGACATTGTTTCCCCTTTCGCCAACCCCAGCAAGAATTCATTTTGCATCCTGCTTTCGGCCTCAATGACCGCACTGTTTCGCGTGAACCATAAAGCAGCTGCGACCACAGCTTGCTCTGCAATCATCATTTCCTGTTCCTTCAGCCTGTTTCCCGACTCGGAAAGAATGAAAAAATCACCTTTATGGCCGACATCGGATTGGATGTTCAGATGGATCAGTTCCACATTTCCGCTCTCTACTTTCTTGATCTCGGCATGCCTCGGATGATTAGATTCATGGGTGGCTGACTTCTCTTCCACCTGTTTCCACAAAGTGAACACTTCATCCGGATCCGCGCTGCCCGCAATCGGCTGCCTCTTCTCGTTGCAAATCAGTACAGGCCGACTTAACTCCTGTTCAACGAAACCCGATATATGTTTTAATGTTCTTCCTTCAAGGACCTTCTGGATCAGCTGCTGTTGCACTTCCCGAAAGCGCATCGTTTCAGACTGTTTGAGTTCATTCAGTTTATTCATTACTTCATGGACAATGTCCGCAAATCGAATTTCCCAAGGAAGTTCGATAATAATAAACTCCCGATCTTTAGCAAATTGAATGACCTCTTCCGGAATTTCAAATATATATCTGCCTGTTGCAATGGCCAGGGCGGTGGCTCCCGAGTCGTAGACATCTTTTATAAATGACAATAGCTCATCTGAATTTTCATGGCACCCGATACCGGTACTCAAAACGAATTCATTCTCACGGACAAAATTTTCAACAGGACTTTCCATGACTGATACCCACTCAACCGATTTGTTGGAAATGGTCTCTTCCCCGGTTTTGATGGTGGCATTCTTAAATAAACATGAGTCGGTAATTTCCTTGACTGATAACAGCATCCTGATCACCCCTGTGGCATTCTCATGTTGTACAAGGAGATTTCTCCTGCAAGCACGTTATCTTTTATTGTAAATTAAATCTACTTGCTTGTAACCACCAGATTTTATATTTTAACAATATTCAGTCATTATATGATAAGGGGGTTGCATGGGAGCTTCTTGATCACTACAGTCGCCATAAATGATAAATGCACAAAAAAACCGTCTCCTTTTGGAGACGGCCTTTGCCCAGCGACGTCCTACTCTTGCAGGGGGAAGCCCCCGACTACCATCGGCGCTGAAGAGCTTAACTTCCGTGTTCGGGATGGGAACGGGTGTGACCTCTTCGCCTTCATCACTGGACCTGAGCTTGTTCGCTCAAAACCGGATAAACGAGACATTGTTGTATAACCATCTTTCCACGTGCCATGGTCCGGCCTCAGCGGCCAACTGCTCGGGCCGCTTCGGCACTCCCTTGAGGAGAAGTCCTCGATCGATTAGTATCCGTCAGCTCCATGTGTCGCCACACTTCCACCCCGGACCTATCCACCTCGTCATCTTCGAGGGATCTTACTGGCTTGCGCCATGGGAAATCTCATCTTGAGGGGGGCTTCGTGCTTAGATGCTTTGCCTTTCTTTTATGATTCAGACTGTTCTGAATCCATTATACCAATTGAATCCGGGTTTCATATAAAAAGACACCCTGGCGGGTGCCTTTTGCCGTACAAATTCAACTTAAAGGTTCATCTTATTGAAGAATTCCTTGCGGTACTCCGGATAAAACCGGGTCCAGTAAAGCTGTGTAAGCTTAAGTGTGATGATACCGACCAACGGAAGCAACAGTAGCGCAAAAAATCCTGGGTGATCCGTGATTCCGAGGTACAATCCCATCACAATCCCCAAAATGGCAAACAGGGCACTGACATACCAGCTTGCCAAGAACGCCAGCAGGAAAACGGCGCTCATATAGAGGAATGTAAACATTTTGGTTTTGTCACCACGGGTCGTCAGGCTCCGGAACTTGTTCCAATTCCGTATGATCTCCGAGGCGATCTCTTTCGTAATGGCCCAGTTTCTTTTTATGAAAAAATCCAATTCTCTTCCTCCGTCGTCTTGCCTGGTCCGTCAGTTTTCCAGTTCGAAGTCCGCATTTTCCAGCTTGACGACTTTATTTTCTTCCGTAATCGACTGGAGAATCTCTGCGCCCTCAGGCGTGACCGGTACAGTGAACGGGATGGCATGGCCCGGCTGGATGGTGCCGGCAAATGGCTCGGGAAGCTCAACCCGTTCCTTTTCCAAGACGTATTCGACTCCGTCACCTGTATCGACACCGAGTGTATAGTCGAATGTGATGTTTTTGATCGGCTGCTCAAGACGGTTGACACCCAGGAAGAACATCGCCTTCCGTCTGATTGGCCAAAGTCAGCGGATGGACACCAAAGTCACCCGGAACCCCGACTTCAGGATTGCTTTCGGGGAAGGCCGTGGCGATTTCGGAAAGGCCGCTCTCGACCTCGCTCTCGAGGAAGCTTTCCCGGATATGCCCGCCGGTTGCCGGTTCCAGGGCATTCAGCGCTGAATCCATCTGCTGAAGGATAGTTTGGAACTGGGATTTGAACATTCCAAAGTACTGCAGGAGCGGCAGATGGCAATCCCGGTAAAAAGCCCGGATCGCATCGCCTCCCTCTCCTTTCAGTGATTCCTGAAGAGCGAGGAGCTCTTCTGTCGCCGCCCTGATCATCTGCATTTCTTCTTCCAGGCGCATCAGCGTCTCGACATTCCGCTGCATACCTTCGCGGAATAAGGTTACGTCCAAGACTTTCATGCCGTCACCACCTTTTCATAAATGGTTTCCGTGACCCGGCCTACATGCAAACAGCCCGCCGGGATTTCCGGGTCCGGGCGGGCTTTTTAGTATTTAAGGCGTATCCCCGGCAGAATCTGCCGTGCCTGGTCCATTTCTATTTCTCGTAAGTATCGTAACATATCAACAGAGCCTGTTTTTCGTACTAATGCACCGTTTTTGTTCATGGTACCAAAACCCTATTGATTTTAAGCATGCTCCTTGAAGAAGCGCAGCACATTTTCGGTGATTTTCTCCTGGTCATTGTCCAGCGTGGCGACATGATAGCTTTCTTCGAGCCGGACTTTTTCGATCACTTCCGACGAGATCCCTTCAGCAATGATATCCGAGTTCCCTGGCGGAACGACATGGTCCTCATCTGAGACAAGGATCAGTGCCGGGCAGTTCACCTTACCCAATTCTGCCCGCACTTCTTCCATAAGCGCGAGGATCTCCTTGACCGACTTAACCGGAGTCTTGTCGTAAGCCAGTTCAGTAACGCCCGATTTTTTAATATCCGAACCGATCGCATCGAGAAACCTGATGTCTCCCGGTTCTCCGACTTCCTTTAGTGCCGGCATATCAATCGCTGCATTAATCAGTGCGATCGCCCTAATGTCCGGGTGCTTCTGCGCCATGTGGAGTGTCAGCGTCCCGCCCATCGACAGACCTGCCATGAAGATTTTGTCACACCGATCCTTCAGCCAGTTGTATCCCTCTTCAACCGAGTCGGCCCAATCTTGCCGGCTTGACCGTTCCATGTCTTCATAGTGGGTACCGTGACCCTTCAGCCTCGGCAGGTATACCGTATATCCCGCTCCGGCAAGCGCTTCCGCCAGTGGCCGCATGCTTTGCGTGGAACCCGTGAAGCCATGCGAGATCAGAATCCCTTCTTTCCCGCCTTCTGCATGAAAAGGTTCGGCGCCTTTGAGCACCGGGTAATGTTCTTCCATCATGATCCCTCCAAGTATGAAATATCGATCTGACTATTTCCCCCCATTCGACATGTTCTACGGGTTTCCCTTTCTTATAAGCAAGCGGTACTGGAAATATATTTATAGGCATGAAAGAGCGATTAAAGCATTTTAGTATACATAATACTATTATTAATGACTTTATCTCGAGTATCTCCCTACCCATATTTTCATCTAAAAAGAATGAAGCACCCACCGGATGGCGGGTGCTTCATCGTTATACCGTTTCGGCTTCTTTTTGCGTGTTTTTCATGTCTTCAAACAGTTTCTCGATCGTCCCCGCTCCTACGTTTTTGTATTTGGCGAGTATGACGAGTTCCTGTGGCAGCTGCCCAGCCCGCCGGATGCCCGATTCCTCCAACTGCCGGATAAATCCAGGTGTCAGCGAAGGAAAGTTCTCTTTGGTCAGTTCAGCCTTGGCGAGGGTCTCCGTCACGATAATGGAGTCTCCTTTATGGAACAGGAACAGTTCGCCCGGCCGCTCAATGCGGATTCGCCGGCGTGCCCTTTCCTCATCAACAAATTCCGCCAGCTCCTCGAAAAATTGTTCATCATTTTTCTCGGTGTAGCGTGTAACCGCCTGATGAAGTCCTGTAAGGTCAGCCGGCAATTCACTCATGATTCGCGCTTCTTCCACTCCGTGGAGCTTCACAAGAAAGCGGACCGACTTCTCAAATCGCTGCGGCAGCAGGAATGCGTCGCGCAGGAAATAGGGAATATCCAGTGTTCTGTCTCCGTGGCGAATCTGGCGGACAGTTGTATAGCCAGGCTGTTCAGATTGGTGTGTCTTCGGTGTGCTGACAGCTATAGATTCAGCAGGGAGAGTTTCTTCCCTTTCATTGCTCAATGTTTTTCTGAGAAGTTCTTCCAGGCGGCCAAGGCGGGATTCCAGCTCCGGTAACTCGAATGTCTGTTCCTTCGGAGGAGCCGGATCCCGGTATTCCGGGAATGTGAAATCCGGATTCCCGTAAACTTCCACATACCACTTCATTACGATATACAGCTGTTCCCAGGCAGCAAGAGACTCTGTTACGCGGAAGGCTCTTGGCTGATGGGCTGCCCGGTTTCCTGCCATTCGGATGTCATGCAGCGCATCCCGGACTTCATCGGTCAGCAAACCCTGGCGACCTGCTTCGTCTAGCCGGTCTTTTAATGATTTATGCTGAACATCCGGAATCCCTTCTTCTTGCATGACCAGTTGAAGGACCGAATCGATCAGTACACGTGCATGCGTCAGCATCGTCCTCGGACTCGTATAGACAGACTGCTCCAGTTCCCCTGCAACCAAGGCGAGATGCCGGTGTTCCAGAAACGCATAATAGTATTCGCCATTTTCGTTCACAACGCTGACTCCTTCTCTTTTACAATCTACTTATTCTATCATTTCTTATTAGCGGACTACAAAGCGTGATAAAGTGTGGCATAATAATACAAAAGAGAGGTCGTTCAGGGCGGTGTTTGAAGTGACGGAAGAAAAGCTAAACCGGCTCGGCCAAATGGAAAAACGGCTTTCATCGATCGCCGGCAGGGACCCTGCTGACGCGGTTCATGAAATCGTGCTTGAATTGTTCGGTTTTGACTATGATTATGTGCCGGTTTTGCGCGGCAAACGTGAAGGGCTGACAAACAGGGAGATTCTTTCTGAGGAACTGCAGAAACTTCCCGCGCTGACAGTGGAGCATCTCTGTCCGCTCCTGCTTTATCTGTTTGGCACAAATCTCAAAGGAATTGTCTCCATTGAGAAAGCACCGATTTCGATCCGATCCAAGGACAACTGGGTAAAACGCCATCGCGGAGATCTTGTCATGATTACAGGCGGACACGAAGACCTGGAGGTTCTTGTTACCCCTACCGAAGAATTCATGACCGTCAACGGCAATGAATTTCTCCCGGAAGATCTTCTTAAGCGTCTGATCAACATCGGTTATCAAAACCGCGACGGACACGCTTTCTATGCAAACCCCGAAGGCGAGCCCGTATCCGACGACTTTAAGACGCTGACGATCCGGACGATCACCGAGTATTTTGAAGAACATCCCCAACATTGACCCATGTGCATATGAACAGCCCGGATCCTCTGCGGATCCGGGCTGTTTTGTGTAGGGGCATGCGCGTTGGGCATCATCAACGTTTTCATCCAGTATGTTAACGTCTCACTCCAGTATGTTAGCGTTTCACTCCAGTATGTTAACGTTACACCCCAATATGGCAACGTCCCGCATCAATTCGTTTTCACTCTGCAAATCCTGCAAGGAATTTGACACGGTCACCCATCGGCGGCGGATTGTCGTCGGTAAGGACGATCTCGAGAAGGGCCGGGCCGTCTGTGGACATCAGCTTACTGATCGTTTCCCCGTTAAGATCCTCCATCGATTCCACACGCGCCGCCGGAATTTCAAGGGCTTCCGCCATCTTCGTGAAGTTCATCGGCTGTGTGGAGAACGTTTTGTGCGCGCGCTTGAACTGCAGACTGTGTCCGTGATAGACCAGGCCAAGCCGGGCATTGTTCATGACGATGAACAAAACAGGCACGCCGTATTCTTTCGCTGTCAATATCTCCATGCCGTGCATGTGGAAGCAGCCATCACCGGTGATGATCACCGTCGGTCGTTCAGGGTCCGCCATTTTAGCGGCCATTCCAACTGATAAACCGCTTCCCATTGCACCGAAGTGCACATTGATATCAAAGGCATCCGGCGAAAGGACGCTCAGGTCATGTATCACATAAGCTTCGGTTTCCGTAATGTCGACTGCGTATCTGGTATTTTCCGGCAACAGTTGCTGAAGCTTTAGAACGACGTTTTTCGTCGTATATGCGGCTCCTGGCGATAGCCTCTCCGGATTGTATGGGACGCTGACCGGTTTTTCTCTTGTTCCGAGCATCTTAAGCTCCCTCAGGACAACCGGAAGCGTATCTGTCAGATCGCCTAAAACGGGAAGATCTGCGGAGTACTTCCTGCCAAACACCGTTTCGTCCCGATCAAACTGGATAACAAACCGGTCCTTTGCGAGAGCGGTACTGTAGTTGCTCGTAGCGGTCTCACCCAAGCTCGAGCCGATGACGAGCAGTGTATCGAAGTCCCCATCTTGGATAAGCCGGCCTGTTGACTCGTTCCCGGCAAAGCCATAGACTCCTGCAAAGTTCGGGTGTGCATCTTTAAACAAGCCTTTGGCCACAGGCGTGGAAACGACCGCCCAGCCCAGCAATTCAGAAAGGCGCATGACTTCCGACACCATTCCCCGGGCACCTTGCCCGCAGAAAATCAGGCCGGCGTTGCGGCTCTTCAGCTCCCTTGCAGCTTGGCCGGCAGCCGCAGTATCCGCCTTTATCCTTGCCGGACAGACTGCAACCGGGATGATGGACGGATCGATATCAGTCATCTGCACGTCAAGCGGCATTGCGATATGTACAGGTCCCGGCACCCCGCTCATGGCGATCTCAAGGGCCTTTGCGATTTCCTTTACCAGCTCATCTCCACGGCCGACCAGCTTGGAGTATTTTGTGACTGGCGCAAACACAGATGCGGCCTCCAGTTCCTGCGAGGCATTCATCCCTACTGTTGACGTCGGCACGAATCCCGTCAGAAACAGGACCGGCAGCTGTTCCCGCATGGCATTTGCAGCAGGCGTGACCAGGTTCATCGCACCCGGTCCGCTTGAGCCGATCGCGACTGCAGGACCTCCGGAATACTTGGCGAACCCCGCCGCCATATACCCGGCTGCCCCTTCATGCTTTGTGATGATCGGCAAGATGTCTTCATAGTCGTTCATCCCGTCGAAAAGTACATTGACGCTGCCCGCCGGTATCCCGAATATCCGGTCGATTCCTATGTTCCTGAAGAACTCAAGTACCGCTATCCCTGCTTTCAACGGCTCCATCCCCCTTGGTCGTTGGTCAAAAAGTCCTTCTCAAGCTTTCTGGCCGGTACCGGCGGGCTAAAGAAGTAGCCCTGCATCATCGTGCACTCGCGGGAGGCAAGATAGTCGGCCTGTTCTTCTGTTTCTACGCCTTCCGCGATCACTTCAAGGCCCATATTCTTTGCCATTGTGATGATCGTATCGGTCAGCGCGCGGTCATCCTCATCAAGCAGGATATCACGGATGAATGTCCTGTCGATCTTGAGGGTTGTCAGCGGGAATCTCTGAAGATAGCCAAGTGACGAATAACCCGTACCGAAGTCATCGATATCCAGGTGTACACCGAGTTCCTTCAGCTTGTTCATCGTAGAGATGGCAAGATCCGTATTGCGCATGATCTGATTCTCTGTCAGTTCAAGATGAAGCAGTTCGGGACGGATGCCAGTTTCGGCCAGCACCTGCTTGACGATACGGTGAAGGCTGCCCTGTTCGAACTGTGCGGCTGACAGATTGACGGCCATGCAAAGATCATCGAAGCCTTTGTCATGCCACTTTTTAAGCTGCGAAACCGCCTCGCGAAGCACCCATTCACCGATCGGTACGATCAGGCCGGTCTGTTCGGCAAGCGGGATAAATATATCCGGGGATACCAGGCCTTCCTCCGGGTGATTCCATCGGATCAGCGCTTCCACACCGACCATCCGGTGCTTGCATAAGTCGACCTGCGGCTGATAATACAGAGTGAATTCGTCCCGCTCCAACGCCCGGTATAGTGCGTTTTCATATTTGACGCTTTCGATGGTCCGTTTGCCGATCTTCTCGTCGTAGAAATAATAGCTGCCGCCGGCCACTTCCTTGGAGTGATACATCGCCGTGTCGGCATTTTTGATGAGCATCTCGGCATTATCGCCGTCTGCGGGAAACATGCTGATGCCAATTGAGTTTTTGATAAATATTTCGTGATCGTCAATGGTGATCGGCTTTGCAAAAGATTTATTGATCTTGCTGACGGCACGAAGGACTTCCTCCCGGTTTTTGACGTCAAGCAGGATGATCATGAATTCGTCACCGCCCTGCCTGGACACGATACCGTTAATAGGTACGGCTTCACTCAACCGTTTCGCCACTTCTTTCAGAAGAAGATCGCCGAAACTGTGTCCGAGAGTGTCATTGACAAGTTTAAAGCGGTCCAGATCCAGGAACATCACCGCCACTTGCTCATCATCTCTCTTGGCATTTTCCAACGCTTCATCCAGTCGTTCTTTCATCTGCAGCCGGTTCGGCAAATCGGTCAGGCTGTCATAGTATGCGTAATACTTAATCTCTTCCTCAAGATAGCGACGCTCTGTAATGTCCTTAAAAATGACGACTTGACCGAAGATCTGATCGTCTTCCTGAATAAAGGAGATGTCATATTCCACAGGGAACACGGTTCCGTCCTTCCTGTGGAAAACGTCTGATTCATCATTTAGCTGCGGTAGCTCTCCGCTGTCCCCTCCACGAAATATATTCGCTGAAGACTGGCCTTCAAGTTCTTCGGGACGGGAATAACCGAGCATTTTCAGTGCCGCCGGATTACTGAATGTAACCTTACCGTCCAATCCGATTCCAAAAATCCCTTCGCCTGCAGATTTCAGGATCAGTTCCTTTTCCCTGGAGAGCGATTCCAGCTCTGTGATTACCCGCTGCAGCTCTTCGTTTTTAACCGTTACTTCCTTGGTCCGCTGATTAATGATCATTTCCTGCTTCTCGATAAAGAGGAGGTTTGAAAGTGTGGAAGCAGTCATGTCCACAATGGACTGTGCCAGGTCAATCGTGGTCTGGGGATACTCGACAATCTTCCCGGAACGATTCGGGACAGCGATGAATCCGAGAATCTCGTTCATCGCAATCATCGGGAATATGGCCATTCCCCTGATCCCGAACGTCCGGCAGATATCCTTGTTCGGACGTTCGTCCTTGGTCACGTCAGGGATATATACCGGTTTCCTCGTCCGTATTGAATCCTGGTACATCCTGTCTTCAAGCAGGTCATTAAGCTGTGCCCTGTGCATTCGCAGCCATTCATCCTCACTCATGTCACTGCTCTTTGCCAGATGAGCGGGTTTGATCTTTTTACCGGCGACCGGATCCAGCAGATGAACAGCGGGATCGTCGCTTTCAAGCAGTTGGCCTACATGCCGGAAGCAGGTCTGGATCGCCTGGTCCATCGTTTCCGCCCTCGATAGTTCACTGTTGGCATCGAGGAGAAGCTGCTTGTCCTGGATCAGGTTCTCTTTACGCAAGAGATCATTGGCATTGCGGATGGCGACTGCTGCCATGTTGACAAACGCTTCCACAGTCTCACGCTGTTCCCCGGTGATGTTCATCGGCTGCCCGTAGTTGAACAGGAAGACGAGTCCGTAAAGGTCATCTCCAAAAGCAATGGGCATTGCGAGCAGCGAGCGGATCAGAAACGAGTCGACCGCCCAGTCGCTCGGCCGGCCATCGGATCTGGTATCCGGTATGTATACAGCCCGATTTGTTTTTGTGACTTCCCTGACCAGGGCGTCATCTTCCGGGCTGATCACATGCATATCAAGCGTCATGCCGTTTAGGACTTCCGGTTTTCCGGTGAACCCCCTGAATGTGCCGTCTTCCTGCGGCAGGTAAATGCCGACCGAGTCACACTGGAAAACTTCCTGAGAAATAGCGTCCGTCACCGCCTGCAGCATCTCTTTCAGGTCAAGTTTCGTATTGATGATTCGGGTTAGGTTGGCAAGTTGCCTGTACCTGGATTGATCGTTCACAGCCGCACCTCCTCAAGGAATCATATTCCTATCAATATACTACCCTATTCTCAAATATCTTCCCAACATAAGAAGGCGGCTTCCCCCCTGCATCCTTGTTGGAAGCAGAAACAAAACCGCCAGACGGGCACGGGGCCCGGACTACTTATTCATCTTCCTCATCATGGAATGCTTCTTCAAGACGGTGCCTGAATTCTTCGGCAGCACTATATCCCTGCATACGCAGATACCAGTTGTTTGCCGCTGCTTCGATCAGTCCTGCGACATCACGTCCCGGCTGCAGCTGAATCTGGATATGGGGGATCTTCACGCCCATGTATTCTTTGAACTTCATGTCGACTTCAAGTTCATTGTTAAGCGCGTCTTTTTCCCATTCGATCAGTTCAATATCAAGCGCAATGCGTGTCTCTTCTTGGAAGGAGGTGCGGCCATACATTCGGACGACATTCAGCAGACCGACGCTCCGGAGGGCCAAGAACTCCTTGTTGCTTCCGTCATGAGTACCAAGGAGTGTCTGAGGGCTTAGCTTTCGCAGTACCACGATGTCATCGCTTACGAGACGGTGCCCACGGCCGATGAGCGTGTGGGCCGTCTCGCTTTTCCCGACTCCTGATTTCCCCCGGAGAAGGACGCCGATGCCGGATACATTCACACACACACCGTGAACCGCGATTTCTTCAGCCAGTTGATTCAGCAGGAAACGGTTCAGTTTCTGGACCAGATCAGTCATCGAGTCTGATGTCCTAAGCACCGGAATATGCGCTTCGCCGCAATGCAGCAATAGTCCAACAGGTTCCTCCTGGTTGGATGTGATGATGATGCACGGCGGGTCGTACGTCACCATATTCCCGATCCGGTGCCGGGCTTCATCCGCATCCAATGTCCTGAGATAACTGATTTCGTTGCGTCCCAGAATCTGGACATGGCCTTTTGCTATAAAACCGAAGTGATTCAAAAATTCAAGTCCCGGACGCCTCACCTGTGCTTTGGTAATCTCCCGGTCCAGTTCATCCTTGCCGCTTAATACTTCGAGCGAAAAATTTTCTGCCGCTTGCCTCACTGTTACATGTTTGTTTTCCATCATTCTCTCTTATTCCCGACTTCCTATAATATAATTCGTCATCCATAATTCCTTATCCATTATACAATGTTGAAATCCGATTGTAAGCGTAAACTAACCTATCCTTCCAGGAGTGAACCGGTGTCCACCGTCCATTTCTCGAGTGAATGGGCATCAATGGCATGAACATGGCCGCCCGGTTCCGGGAAGTCCGGAATGTAGACAAGCTCGTACACCGGCACGCCACCCGCAGCTTCATTTCTAGTCCTGACCGGACGCATCGTGATATCGGAGACGAACAGCGCCTTCACTGTGCGCAGACTAAAAGGACGCTCTCGCAAAAGCGGGCTGAAATCAATGGCGGCCGCCTCGCTCATATCAAACCGGACTACTGTGCCGGTCTTACGGTCCACGTCTATTTCAACGCCTTCATCCTCCACCTGAACTCCGTACTGGTGGCGGTCGAAAATGAAGGTGAAGACGTTTCTCTCTTCTGCCTGGGATTCGCTCTGCTCTTTTCTGAGGAGAAACCGCTGCTCAGCACCGGGAAACTTCCTGAATAACATCTTGATTGCTGAATCCAGCGCAATTCGATAAGAAGTATCAGGACGGCTTTCCGCCTTAAGGGTCTCTTTGCCAAGCGGCTCGTGGTCCGGCGGATAAATTCCTAGATCTTCCGCCAGAGAGATGACCGTCCCGTCCATCTTGACCTCATCAGGAGAACCAGTCAGGAAATCGTAGATCAGATGAAACTGATCATCGCCATCCACGTAAAGGTCAGAGTCATATTTGCTGATTTTCAGCTCCGCTGTAAGATTGGCCATGTACAGATCAAGTGCAGCCTCTGAACTGATCGATTTTTCTTCGTCAATCAATACAAGCGGCCCGAGATAGCTGACCACTTCGGACAGTACCCCATCTTTTTGGAAGGCGATACTCAGACCGGAATTCGGTAGCTCCAGACCGTCTTCATCCGCCCTGACAAAATCGACAGTATAGACATGTTCCAGATCAACAACGGAAGAAAACTGTAACTCTGCCGCCTCCATCCCGAAGACATCGGCAATAAATTGACCGGCGCGATCCCGAATGGCAACCGGCGACAGTGACACGACCGGAGTGCGTCCTTCCGCTTGGTGATTAATGAAGTAGCGTATTCCTCCTTTACTGTCCAGATGGAGTTCGCCAACCGGTTCTCCTCCGTCTTTTCTTTGCAGCGTCCAGAGCCCTTTTGAACAGTCCGTTTTTCCGGTCTCAATATCCTCTATTTTCACTCCATCCAGATAAGGAAGGAGCTTTTCAAACCAAATCATGATGCTGTCCATCGACCGACCCTCCATTAAAACCATACTTCTATATGGTATTACCCAATTTCCCCGGCCAATGAGCAATCTTAATAAAGAAACGCCCCGCTCATGCAAAAGTTGCATGCCGGGACGATGATCCGCTTTGTTTTTTTAAACCTCTTCCGTCAGCTCATCCCGCCACGTACGAGATGCTGTTTGCGTTCTTCTGCAATGGCTGCAAAATAGCGGGTATACGCCGATTCGCCTGAATAGGTAAGGCACAGATATTCTTGAGCCCTCGTCATCGCGATATAAAGAAGAGACGCTTCTCGCTCCTCATCCTTTTCCAGAGGGAGATGCAATAGGTCAATATGCACGATAAAGACTGCTCTGAAATCCAGTCCTTTGCTGCTGTCGATTGTACTGATTGTGACAGCTTCTGCATTGCGGTCATAATTCCTTTTAGACTCTGGGGTTTCGGTCAGCCAGTAAAAAGGGAGGTTTTCCTTTTCGAGAGCTTTCTGCAGAGCATCCACATAGTCGTGGCCTCCCCATTTGCGGACCCGGTAAAGGATCAGCATGCCGGAAAGGGGGATATTCCGCTGTTCGTGAAGCAGCCGGACCTGTCTGGCGACAAATGCCGCCTCCTCTAAGAAATCCTTTCTCCTGATAATTCCGGGTTCATACCCGTTCCGCTTGGTACTCTGTGGCGCAATGATCTCCCCTTCGAACTCTTTAGTGACCACTTTGTTTTTCAAAGTTGAATGCTCACGGTAAAAATCCCATGCAAAAGAAACGATCTGAGCGGTATTACGGTAGTTGATATTGAGAACCTTTGACCGTCCGCGGAAATCAAGCCCTGTGTCTTGTACATAGGAACGCTTTCGCTTGTAGATTGATTGCGCACGGTCTTCCACGAGAAGAAGTGATTTGGTTTCCGGGTTAAGCAGACTGCTGACCAACCGGAACCACTCCGGTTCAAAATCCTGGCCCTCGTCGATCAGAATAGCATCATAGGATGGAAGGACAGCCTCACCATGATCGAGTTTGCTTAGGTAATATGGAATCTGCTTTTCACTAATCTTGAGGTCATTCCGAAGCCACGCATGAAAATTGCGGACAAGGATATTCCCCGTGCCGGGAATGTCATTTCTTTTTTGACCGTCAGCCAAATCAAAGTCGAACAGGCTGTCCGGTTCATTCATCATGCGCCTGACCAGTGACTCAATGGATCGTGACAAGGAGATATTGTAGCAGAGGATAAGAATCTTCCATTCGGGATGCTCTCTTGCCAAGAGTTTGGCGCGGCTCGCCAGAACGAGCGTCTTGCCGCTTCCTGCCACTCCGCGGATAAGCCGGTTTTTGTCACCTAGTTGCTTGGCAAGATTCTCCTGATGAAGATCCATCGCTTTCAGGTCACGCAGAGATAGCAGCAATTGGTCTTTATAAGGAACCGGCTCACGAAATTCTGCGCTGATCCGCACTTCAGGGAACAAATGGTACCGGATGGAATCGATTTCTTGCCGTCCCAATGGCTCACGCAGCGGGAACGTCATTGAAGACAGTGCATGAATTTTTTCTATAAACTGCTCCCCGGAGAATCCTTCCTGATCGGGATCTATTGCGTCCCGGGTGAATGTCCGCTCCGGATCAAGAACGGAATAAAGATGATCCTTGACCATGTCTTGTTCATAAAGCCTCGTGAATACGGTACCGAAGCCACACGGGAACTTTAACTTAAACTGATACTTTCCTTCTAGGTGGACAAGCGCCTTGTCCTTTTCCAGCACATTTTTAATGTGGAACATGTATTCTTTGGCCTGAAGCATCGGACTTTTCACAGTTGTATGTGTACTGCCAGAAGTCAGCAGTGTCCACTCATTTCGATTCAGCTGATAAAGGGTATTTCGTGTATAGTCTTTCACTTCAAGGACCACCATTCCGAAGTCAGGTCCGATCAACACAAAGTCCGGTCTGCGGCCATGGATTTCAGGTTCATGATAGACAATCACATCATCCGGCAGGACTTGCTTCATTGTGCGGAAAAGCAGCCGCTCGCCTGCAGTCGCGGACGATCGGATGGTTTCCGGGATCATATAGGCCAAGAAGACCCCTCCTGTATGGTTACTCTGCATTAATAGTACGTTGTCCGACAATCTTTGGCAATATACGGAACTATTTGTAGAGACATGAAAAAGCACCATCCCCAAAATAAGGGACAGTGCTTTGATGGAGGGTAATCAAACCCGAATCAGTCGCCGACATCCTCGCCGGCTGCCATGCGGTACACTTTTACTTTTCCGGCAAGACGGCGCTCATAGGATGAGAGAGACTGCCGCTTAATTGCTGCGAAATCCAACTCGCTGATCAGACCATGTTTGCGGTTAAGCTCTGCGGCATTGTTCCAGGCTGTCTTTTCCGCGTGAAGATTTCGCTCCTCCTCAGCTATGATTTTTGCCATATATTCCGGATTTCGTTCCAAAACTTTTGGAGGCGTCGTTTTCTTCATCTGATAGACTTCCCTTGAAAGCGAGAGTCCGGCAAGTAGTGCCCGGCGATCGAGCGCATGCCCAAGTTCGTGCATGGTGATCGCAGCCACATATGTTTCCATTGATACCCGGCGTTCCTGCTCGCTGACTGCTTCTAGAATCCGGTCGGGATCATACGTGACATAGTCATGGATAAAGTGGTACGTCATGTTGATGCCGTTCCTCTCTAAACGGACTTCACGAATAACCCCGACATGGTTCATCGTCTCATGGATGATTTTCTCTATTTGATGTCGGTTCACGATCTCATTTCCCCATTTTTAAATTTTTATATTTTGTATTTTAACATTATCTTACTATAAAGTCTTCCTTTGTGTTCTTCTGTAAAAAGAGTTTAATATTTAGTAGTGTATTAAAATTGTTACTTGTGAGAAATAGCATTGTGTCAAGATGAAAAAAACCCACTCAAACCCTTATGAAATATCACTTTTGTGATTCTTCGTCTTCAATAGAAATTATTACAATTATTACGATTCTTCTTCAGTGGTTTAGAAGTTCTATAAGCGGCAATACAATGGATGAAGCTGCACATAGCTTCTTTCCAATAATAAAATCGAGGAGGAATGCAACATGGCAGACAACAGAAACAAGAACAACAAAATGTCCAGAGAAGAAGCAGGCCGTATGGGCGGAGAAGCCATTTCCAACAATCACGACCAAGATTTCTATGAAGAAATCGGACGTAAGGGCGGAGAAGCCACTTCCGAAAACCATGACCGCAGCTTCTACGAGGAAATTGGAGAAAAAGGCGGAAACGCCCGAAACAAAAATAATAATAACAACAATAATAACAATTAATTGCCGTTCCTGCAAAACACGGGTGAGGACACTTCCTCCCCGTGTTTTTTGTTTGCCTCCCCGAAAAACAAAAAACCGGAGAGCAGATTGTTTCTGCTCTCCGGTGAGTCGATCGGAAGATAAATAATAGAAATTGATAAAGGCAGCATTAATACTTCCGTTTGTCGACCACTTCATATGTTTCATCACAAATTTCAATCTTGCTCGGGCTGTTCGCTTTAGCAAGGATAATCGCCTCGGCGATGGCCTCGTCTTTATAAATGAACATCTCTTCCAAATCCTGATTTCCCATGGTAATCATCCAACGAGAAGCTTCCTTGTCCGGTGCAACACGATAGCACTGCATGAACGGTTTCCACTCCTTATATAATGGTCCCGGCAAAGCCGGGTTTAGGGCTTGATATTATTCTGTATCCTATTCACCATTTTGTCAAACTTTTTTTAGGGCTTTCGTTCTTGGTTAAATTGTTTATAAAACCAGGCCTGTTTGTGAAATATTTCTCATAGCGCTCCATTCGTAGTCTGTACCCAATAGGACGTTGTCCATCTCATTTTTTCGTGTTTTGTCCTGTGCTCTGCCATAGGTGAGATTTTCAGGACAATCCACCGGACCGAGAAAGATCAGAACCGCACCTTGAATATGTCCGATTTTATTATGCGCACCAGTGATTCTGTTATTCACCCCGGTAAACTTATCTTTTGGACTGACACAAAAATACCCCGGGACACTTGTCCCGGGGCGCTTTCACATCAATTGATATTGATGTAGATCTTGCCGTTTGCAGTTTTGCGGGCTTCGTTGCCGAAGTCGTCTTTAACCTTCACTTCAAGCTGCGCACCGTTTGCTTTCATACCGGCAGGTACTGTCCAGTAGCCGACATAGTGGCCCGGAGACGTTTCCATCATCGGGAGTTCAGTCGGGTTGGTGGACGGCAGGTTCGTCAATGGCATATGAATGACGAAGCTTGCCTTGAGGCCAGGTGTGCTGTCGAACTCGAACATGAAGGATTGGCCTGTTTTCAGGTTAACGTCTTCTTCCGGCATGAGATTTTCGATGGCAGGCGCATCATAGTTTGCCTGAATCGTTACACTCTCGGTTGCCTGGTTTCCTGCAGCATCCTGCGCAACCACTTCAATAAGGTTGGCGCCATTGTCCAGAAGGATCCGCTTCGAATATTTGCCGTCACGGACGTCAGCCTTTTGGCCGTTGACTTCAACCCAATCCAAGTTGGCGTCGGATACAGAACCTTGGACCGTTACAGTCTCACGGTTCGTCTTTTCGCCGTCTGCCGGGCTGTCGATCGTGAGCTCAGGCAGAGCTGTGTCGAGTGTAACCGTGACCGGAGCGGATACCCCTGTTTCCCGGCCGTCCAGAAGCGAAGTGGCCGTGAAGGTGTTCTCTCCTTCAGCAAGCGTCAGATCGAACGAGAACTTGCCATCATCGCCGACTGTCGCTGTGCCGACTTCCTCACCATTGTTGTCGAGACGGATTTCGGTTGTAGCCGATGCCGTACCCTCAACCGTGATGTCTGCTTCATTCGTCAGCTGGCCATCGGATGGGTTCGTGATGACCGGGGTCGCGACTTCATAATCCACCTGTGCACGGATCATGTAGTTACCTTCTTCTTCAGGAACCGGGGACCACGCACCGCCTACAAACTGATAGCTGCGATTTGCATTTGGTCCGTTTTCATCCGTTGCAAGTCCCGGAGTGTTCGGGTTGGCGTGGGACTGGATGTAGACCATGTAGAAATCTTTCCCGACATTGATGCCGTGTTCTTTCAGGTCGACAACCGTCCACTCACCGTTCCGGAGTGCAGTCGCCTCAAATGGTCCGGCAAGTTTCTCACCAGGAGCGCCATCAGTGCCGGATGCATCCCAGACTTCAACTGCAAAGTCTGTTCCGCCCGGTACCGGCCAGGAAGTATCCCAGAAGCTGAAGACCCCTGCAGAGACGATCCCCTGCTCTTGCCCTTCAGGAAGAGTCATCTTGACTGCCCAGCCGTTGCCCGCATCGTAGAATGCACGTGCGTTCTCGCCTGTGCCGTCGTCATAGCCGATTTCCCCGCCCGGTACTGTGTAGAACGGCTCCAGCGTGATGTCATGAACTGCCGGCTCATCGCCGATTGTGACATTCACCTCTGTGCCGTGGTAGCCGGATGCGACGATTTTCAGCGTGTAGTCCCCTTCATAAGCTTCGATTTCGTAGCGGCCATCGGAATCGGTCGTAACCGGTGCGATGTTCGCATCTTCCACGAGAAGGACAGTGGCTCCTTCGACCGCAGAACCGTCTGCGGAATCCGTGATCGTGCCGGATACCGTGTTCATCGGAATTTCCTCGAGGACGAAGTTAGCGGTTGCAGTTTCGTCCGCTCCGACAGATACGCTCTGGTTATCAGAACGGAAACCGTATGCTTCTGCGACAAGCGTGTAGTCGCCGGCTGCCGTACGCATCGAATACGTGCCGTCCGCCGGGTCCGTATAAACGGAAGTCCCTGTTTCAAGGACGCTTACCTGCGCATTGAGCGGAAGCAGCATCGGTGCCGGCTTCTGTCCGTCTTCAACAGGTTTGACTTCATTTTTAGGCATGACCGGCTTGATCGTAGTCGGATCGATCGGATCGCCTTTTTTCAGTGCTTCGTTTTCTTTCTTGATGACGCCAAGCTGCTTGCCGTTGTTGCCGGCTTTCGCATTTCCGCTTGCCTTACCATTTGCCTTACCGCTGGCCTTACCGTTTGCTTTACCGTTTGTCTTGCCTTTTGCCTTGCCTTTTCCGTTATTGCCTTTGACCGCTGCGGATGTGGACTCAGATGTTTCAGAAAGGGAAACATCATCGAGGTACCATCCGTCACGTGTCACGCTGCCGTCCGAGAAGGCGTTGAAGCCAATGTATACCCGCTGTCCGGCATACTCGGAAAGGTCAACTTCGACATCTGCCCAATCTCCAGATTCGCCCTGGACCATGAGAAGCTGAGTCCAGTTTTCGTAATCTGTGGAAATGACCACGTGACCGTAATCCCATGCGCGGCCTGTGGATGTGGATTCTTCGAAGTTGTGCCAGTGCTTGAACTGCAGGTAGCTGTTGCCTTCAGGAAGATCGACCGGAGGCATGACGAGCGTCGCGTTCATGTTGCTCGCATACTGGCCAGCAAGATTGGTGGCATAGACGTTTTCTCCGGATGCCGCGTTGCCCGGCCCGGAAGTCGGAGCACCCTGCTCCCAGCTGTTCTCATTACCGAACGAGATCCAGCCCGTTGCATCCGCTTCAAAGTCTGTCGAGTAACCGGTTGTGATACCCGGCAGGACTGATACGGAATACTCATCGGACGTCACTTCATTGCTGCCGAAGTCATTGATCGTGAACGAGTAGTTGAACTCCTCGCCTCCGATATGCTCGCCGGGCACAGTGACTGCATAAGTGCCTTCAGTGAAGCTGCCCGCCGTGCGGACGAGTTCCTCGGATTGAGCATTGCCCTCAGCATCCGTATAGTTGATCACTGCGGAGCTGACCGAAATATTATCAGTGATATCAACCGACAGAGTCAGGTCCATGCCGGCATATGTCTCAGCCGGTGCTGTGTGGCTGAACTCAGGTGCTTCCTCATCATCGCCTTCCTTCATAACCTGGCCTTCGATCGTGCCGATGCCGGACATGAGGGAAGATACGGCAGCCATCGCGTCAACGAGGCCATATCCGTAGCCATGGTTCGGAACAGTCGGATATTCTTCGTCTGTCAATGGTACAGCAGTATCGATGAGAATCTGTTCCATTTCATCGACTGTGATGTCTGCATCCACTTGACGGAGCATCGTCGCTACGGCAGATACTGCAGGGCCTGCCATCGATGTGCCGTTCCAGCCGCCTTCATATCCGCTTCCCGGTACCGACGAGCGGATGTTTACACCAGGAGCAGAAATGTCGGGCTTGATCTCGTCGTATGGCGATGGGCCTCGGAGCGAGAATCCTGCCACTATGTTGTTGATGTCAGTGGCGCCTGTTGCGAACGACTCAGGATAGTTGGCAGGTGATGCCACAGATCCCGGTCCGCCAGGATTGAAGAGAGTCGTGTTGCCTGCTGAAAACTCAGGGAAAATCTGAGCTGCACGCCAGTTCTGCACGACTTCAAGATACCACTCATCCAGTCCTGGTCCGCCGCCCCACGAGTTGTTGACGACATCCGGCGCCATATCTACGCGCGCATTGCCTTCAGAGTCAGTCGGAGCCAGGATCCACTGTGCTGCTGCCAGAAGATCACTGTCCGTGCCGCCTGCTGCCGTGAACGCCTTGACGGCGATCCATTTTGCACCAGGTGCGACGCCGACCTGGTTGCTGCCGTCAGGCTCTGCACCGACCATCGTACCTGTCACGTGCGTGCCATGACCCTGGTCGTCGTAAGGTGTCGTGTTGCCTGCCGTCGCATCGAACCAGTTGTAGTCATGGTTTGCTTCGCCGGTAGCCGGGTTGTAGCCCCGGTACTGCTCTTTCAGCGCCGGGTGATCCCACTGGACGCCGGTATCGATGCTGGCCACTACCGTGCCGGTACCGTCGATGCCGAGATTCCACGCCTCAGGGGCTTTGACCCGCTCAACGTTCCATTCGACATTTGCGACCTCGGACTTCGGAGTTTCCGCTTCCGGTGTCTTCGTCACAAACAGCTGACGGTTCTCGTCAGGCAGAATTTTTTCGACTTCGTTGAAGCCTGCGATTTTCTCAGCGACTTCCTTCGTTGCTGTGACCGACATCCCATTGACGATGTGGTACGGTCGGACGTTTTCCGCTTCACCGCTCTTTTCAAGCACTGTCAGATACTTTTTGACGTCGGCCTGTGAGGTCTGTGCAGTCGCCTTCAGTTCAGATACCACAGCCGAGCGTGCAGCAAGCTTGGTCTGATGTGAGGATAAATCAGCTTTTTCGGCCGCTTCCCTGGCAGACGCCGCTGCCTTCACTGTATCTGCTTTGTCTTTGAACTTGATGAGGAAGTTGACTTTCTCATCATTCTTGAACTCTGTGATCAGCCGGTCGCTGAGTTTCGCCTGCGCTTCCTTGGCCGTATCAACCGCCGATAAGCTCGTCCGGCTTTCCGCGGATGCGAGGCCCGGTGCGATTAGTGACGAAACCATCAGCACTGTGGCGGCCATGCTCATTAACTTTGTGGATTTCTTCTTTGATCCCGGCAATGCGTTTCCTCCCCTTCGAATGGTAATGCCCGGTCCTGTAGGAGCCGCCCATTTCCCGGGAAGAATAAAGACGGCCCATGCCTCACTCCTCCTTTCCGTAAATAAGTGTTCTGATTCATGGTGCCTTCCTGCATCTGTGTTGTTAGCACTACTATACAACGAAAAAACTGATATTTTTGAATTGTCGATAGGTGTAAAAAGGAATTGCTCCATTGGGACTGATGCCGTCAGGGTAAATAGTCCGATACAATACACTCGTCGTTTAGTAGGCGAAAGAGAAGGTTGCAGGACTGGCGCGGGCTCACCAATAGGCCTTTAGGATATGCAAGGATGCATATTCTGCATGATTATGGAAAATGATTCTTTAGAAAGGTTGATGTTTCGAGGAAATTCCACGGGATGAATAAAGAAAGTTCTTCTCCAAGGCATAAAGAATCAGACTTTATCAATCAATGAATCGATTTCCTCACAAGCCTAAAGAAAATCCGCAACTTCATCCAATATTAGCGGGGAAATCGGGACTATTCTCTCTGCTTTACAAAGTATTTCTTTTCGAGGGCTCTTGTAATCTGTTTGTAATAAACGGTAATAAAAGAATTATTGCCTTTTGATGATTAAGAACCGGCCTCTATATAAATTCCGGTTGAAATACAACAGTTCCACCCAGTACACGCCTGAAGAAAAACGAAAAGAGCCCCTAAGAGGCTCCCTTCTTTACATATTAAAAAGTCGATGATGCTTATAGTTCAGTTATATCACTTTACCGTTTTTCAGCTCAGTTGACGAAGCAGATTGGCCATTTCGATGGCTGCGGTTGCTGATTCCGCCCCCTTATTCCCTGCTTTTGTACCAGCACGCTCGATTGCCTGTTCGATTGTATCCGTTGTGATCACACCAAACATGACAGGTACTCCTGTGTCTGCAGACGCTTTGGCCACCCCTTTGGCTGCTTCTGCGCAGACATAGTCGAAGTGGGCTGTCGCGCCGCGAATCACCGCGCCCAGTGTAATAACAGCATCATACTTGCCGGAAGCTGCGAGTTGTTGTGCAGCAAGCGGAATTTCAAAGGCTCCCGGCACTTTTGCGACGGCAATGTCTTCCTCATTAACACCGTGTCGCCGTAGAGTATCCAGGGCACCCTCAACCAGTCTTCCTGTGATGAATTCATTGAACCGTCCTGCAACAATCGCGATCTTTAGACCTGTTCCTACTAAATTCCCTTCCAACACATTGACCATTTCCTTGTCCTCCTCAAACATGGAGCAGATGCCCCAGTTTTTCCATTTTAGTATTTAAATATCGGTGATTTTCCGGTATTGGCTCAGTCTCGATCGGCAGCCTCTCTACAATTCGGATACCGTAATGGGTGAGCCCATCCACTTTTCTTGGGTTGTTTGTCATCAGGCGAATACTTCCGGCTTCCAAGTCCTTCAGTATCTGTGCCGCAATCGCGTAATCCCTCATATCGGCCGGGAAACCGAGTCGTTCGTTGGCCTCAACGGTGTCCAAGCCCTCTTCCTGAAGACTGTACGCCTTTAGCTTATTAATGAGGCCGATGCCGCGGCCTTCCTGTCTCATATAAAGCAGGATCCCCTGCCCCTCTTCCTGCATCTGCATGAGCGCCGCATGAAGCTGCGGGCCGCAGTCACATTTGCTGGAGCCGAAAACATCGCCGGTCATACACTCAGAATGGATGCGCACGGGGACGGGACCGTCTTCAGGGATTTCGCCTTTGATCAAAGCAAGATGCTCCTGCCCGGTCAGCCGCTCGGTATAGCCAATCAACCGGAATTCTCCAAAATCGGTAGGCAGCCTGATCTCTGCTTCCCGGGAGACCAAGCATTCCTGCGTTTTCCGATACTCGATCAATTGTTGGATCGTAATCAGCTTGAGCCTGAACCTCTCTGCCATAACTGTGAGCTCGGGAAGCCGGGCCATTGTGCCGTCGTCATTCATAATCTCGCAGATGACGCCGCCCGGAGAATGCCCGGCAAGCCGGGCCAAATCTACGGCCGCTTCTGTATGCCCGGGGCGTTCCAGTACTCCTCCGTCTTTAGCGATGAGCGGAAAGATATGCCCTGGCTTGCGGAAATCATCCGCAGGAGCAGCGGGATCCATTGCACTGCGGATCGTCTCCGCGCGTTCCTCGGCACTGATGCCTGTAGTCGTCGTGACATGGTCGATGCTGACAGTGAATGCGGTGCCAAAAGAATCGGTGTTCTCAGCAGCCATCAGAGGAAGACGAAGGGCAGACGCCTTATCTTTTGTGATGGGCATGCAGATCAGCCCCCGGCCATGCTTTGCCATGAAGTTCACGATTTCCGCATCAGCCAGTTCCGCGATGGACACCAGGTCCCCCTCATTTTCCCGGTCCTCATTATCAGTTACAATTACGGGACGGCCCGCCTTCAGGTCTTGCAATGCTTCTTCAATTGTCGAAAACATTGTGTTCTCCCCTTTCATCATGCAAACCCGTTTTCCTGCAGTGTATTGAATGTGACTCCGTTTTTCTGTCCGGCAAATGGCTGCAGCATCCTCTCCGCGTATTTGGCCAGAATGTCACACTCCAGATTGACCCGGTCACCCGGTTTCTTGGATCCGAGGATAGTAACGGCCTGCGTGTGCGGGACGAGCGATACGGTGATCGAATCTTCTCTGGCTTCAAAAACAGTCAGCGAAGTCCCGTCCAACGCAACCGAACCTTTTTGGATCAGGTAGGTCGAATACTCATTTGGAATCGTCAGATCCAGGTATATTGCGTTGCCTTCAGTCCGTTTTGATCGGATCACCGCAGTGCAGTCGATATGACCCGAAACGATATGGCCACCCAAACGGCTATCGGCTCTGAGAGCGCGCTCAAGGTTAACAGGTGTACCGGATATCACGGTCGCAAGAGACGTCGCCTTTAAAGTCTCCGGCATGAGGTCTGCCGTAAATGCATGTCTGGTAAAGCCTGTAACGGTCACACATACACCGTTGACCGCGATGCTGTCGCCGAGCCGAACATCTTCAAGGACGACCGAGGCTCCGATTTTCAGTGTCGCCGCATCCCGTCCTGGTGTCACGGAGCGGACCGTACCAATTTCTTCAATGATTCCAGTGAACATCAAATCATCCTTTCTGCAGCGCCGGATCGTCGCAGTACCGAAGTTCCATACGATATCTGAAGGGACCGGTATCAGGAGATCCGTGTCCGGTATAACTTGAATGGGAATGTTTCCTCCGCGGGGCAGACGGGAGGTCAGGAGAGAGATTGTGGAGAGAGGCAGGCCTTGTCAGGCAGGTACGGATACGGCTGATACGCCGTTGACTTAATCTTCTTGTGTGAGAGCGTTCGGTCCTGCCGACGGCTGATGCGGCGGACTCATCGGTGTTGCCTCGTGTCTCAGTGCGACTGTAGCAGTCAAAATGCTTGATGTATTTCTCAATAAGCGGGATGCCCGTTTTCATTAACTTGCCGGGCAAAAGTATGGTCCTCATGTAGGGCTCAACATACAAATTTATGGCTCCTTTCTTTTTTGTACTCAGCCTGTTTCTATCGCAATCACACAGAAAACCCCGTATCAAAAAAGATACGGGGCTTGAAAGCATAGCTAAATAAACGCTGAACACTGTCGTGTTCAAACGCGGCTCCTTCTCCCATCCAGACTTTAACTGTCGGTCCCGGAGTTGCACCAGGTCCACCGTACGAATACGGGTCACGGACTGAGGGCATGCGCCCATCACCGCCGGTGGGGAATTTCACCCCGCCCCGAAGGATTGCCTATTCAAGTATGCAGTCATTGTTTCATAATAAAATCAGCAGTACAAGAGGGAATTTATGTTTCAGTACATTTGAACCAAGGATCGAGGGTCCGTGGAAACAAAAACCCGGAAGGCAAGTGGCCTTCCGGTCTCATGGGCATTTACCCCATAATATGATAGCCGCCGTCGACATAGATAACTTCACCTGTCACGCCTGTTCCCATGTTGGACAAGAGTGCAACAGTCATATCGCCGACTTCCCGCTGGTCGACATTACGCTTGAGCGGGGCAGTTTCTTCAATTTGGTGCAAAATCGTGTTGAATGACGGTACCCCTTTTGCCGCAAGCGTGCGGATAGCCCCTGCAGAAAGTGCGTTGACGCGAATGCCGTCTTTACCCAGATCGTTTGCAAGGTAGCGGACCGATGCTTCTAGCGCCGCCTTTGCGACGCCCATGACATTATAGCCGTCCAGTACGCGCTCCGCTCCTAGATAAGTCATCGTTACGATCGCTCCGCCTTCAGTCATATAAGGCTTCGCTTCACGTGCCACTGCCACCAGTGAATACGCACTCGTATCCTGGGCAAATGCATAGCCGTCACGGGATGTCTCGACAAAGTCCCCTTTCAGGTCTTCAGCCTTTGCGAAAGCCACCGAGTGAACGATTCCGTGGATCGTTCCGACTTCCTCACCAATGGCGCGGAAAGCTTCTTTGACACTTTCATCATCATTCACGTCACACTGGACAATTAGACGTGCTTCATATCCTTGCTTGTCCAGAGCGCGCTCAAGCTTAGCGCGGGAACGTTCCTGGCGATTCGTGAAAATCAGGTTGGCCCCTGTTTCCTGCAGTTGCTTGGCGACACCCCAAGCAAGGCTGCGTTCGTTCGCAACGCCCATGATTACAATGTTTTTACCTTCAAGTTTCAGCAGATCTCCCATTCTGAATACCTCCCGGACGATTAATACCAGTCATTAGCATCTGGTGCTAACGAAAGTATATCACAGGAAGCTGTACCGGGGTGCAGAAGAAATAAAAAAAGCACCGGTTGTCCGGTGCGAACTCGATCACGATTTACTATTCTTGTAATCTGCAGCAGCCTTGATGAATTTATCGATGATGGCCTTGGAAGGCTCATGGCCCTTTAGCGCAAAATTTTCCGGATGCCACTGTGTGGCCAGGACGAACCGCTTGTCTGTCAATTCGATGGCTTCGGTCAGGCCGTCCGGAGACTGCGCCGCAATCTCCACACCTTCACCGATTGTTTTGATCCCCTGACTATGGGAAGAGTTGACCCTAGTCCGGCCTCCCGGGAAAAGCGGCGGCAATATCTCGCCTCCGACAATGTCCACATGGTGGACCGGATGCTCCCTGCCATGTTCCTGTTTATGTTTAAGCGGCTCATCCAGCTGCTCTTCGATACACTGATACAGCGTTCCACCGGTCATGACATTGAGCATCTGTGCGCCACGGCATGTCCCGAAAAATGGCATATCCCGTGCCAGTATATTTTTGATGACACAAGAATCGAACTCGTCCATCTCGAAGTTTAGCTGGCCGGTTTGCGGCATGGTCTCCTCTCCGTACAGATCAGGGTCGATATCCCATCCGCCGGTCATGATCACCCCGTCAACAAGGTCCAGAACTTCATCCAACTGGTCTGAAGGGACGATCGGCAGCATGATCGGGATGCCGCCTTCTTGAATGACGACTTCCGGATAGACTGGTTGTAACTTGTAGTCATATAGGTTTTCCTGCTGTTGAGCGGTAATGCCGATAATCGGTTTCATATCAATCAACTACTTTCTTGGTTTGTGTATGATGATATTGAAGTTCCCGTTTATGGGCATACATTAAACTAGTAAAAAAACCCTGATTCCTCGGAATATTCGCACGTCCATTGACGCTCACTGTCGATTCCTGTATATTGAAGAGTAGTTCCGGCCATGCTGGACAAAGACATTTGTGCTTTGGAGGGATGGGCATGTACCAGGGCAAGGTGAAATGGTTCAGCAATGAAAAGGGCTACGGATTTATTGAACTTGATAACGGCGAGGACGTCTTCGTGCACTACACCGGAATTACCGGTGACGGATTCAAAACCCTCGATGAAGGCGAAACCGTTTCATTTGAAGTGGTGGAAGGCAATCGTGGTCCCCAAGCCGCAAATGTCGTGAAATTAGACGCACAATGAAACAAATAAACCCCGCTTTGCAATTGCAGAGCGGGATTTTCATTGTCCGAGCTTATTCAGTTCAGATCCGAGAAAGCGCAGCTGCTCTCCGACGGTGCACTGTTTGATGCAAAAGCGGTGTGCAGTCGCTTTGCCCTGTTCCGAACGGAGCTGCTTTTTCAGGAAACAGCCGTCGCAATAGCGGTCCAGCAGTTCATCAATACCCTGTATCAGGTCCATTTTATTCAACAGCGTTCACTCCAGTTTACTGATTCCCACATTGTACCGGCTTCCCGTCCTCATTTCAAGCGGCTGGGATGTGCACCGGAAGGAAAGGCGGTTCTTAAAGATGCTTGAAGTCTATATCGACGGTGCGGCCGCAGGCAACCCTGGACCTGCGGGCATCGGGGTATTTATCCGCGGCGAAGGGCACGAAGTGAGCGTGTCTGAGCCCGCAGGAGAGCTGGACAACCATACGGCTGAATTCCTGGCACTTGTGAGAGGCGTGGAAGAAGCATCGAAATTATCGTCCGAGATGATTTCGGTCCGTTCCGATTCCAAGGCAGTGGTCAGCGCAGTCGAAAAGCGATATGCGAAAAACCCTTTACATATGGATATGCTCAATCAGGTGCTTCAAATCGCAGACAAATTCGATTTCTTCTTCATTAAATGGATTCCCGACAGTCAGAATCGGGCTGCGGATGCGCTCGCAAGGTCCGCCATCAGGAGGAAGTAAGGATTAGTATGGCCTGGCACTACGGGGGAATTCGTCCCGGAGCAGAAATTAAAAACGGAAGCCGGCGTCTGCATTGCCGGCTTCCGTTTTTTAGTCCATAACTTTCATGAAAACAACTGTTCCTGCATCAGCGTCGTATAGCACCCAATTGCGATCTCCGACGACAGCCCCGACATTAACAAATGTCCGGCCCTTCGTCACATCATACGGGACACCGAAACCGACCTCTTCCACCTGGCTGTCAATGGTCAAGCCTGATTCATGACTGTGGCCATAAAAGATCAGATTACGTCCTGTTTCAGGAAAGACGGGCATCCACGGCTCCCCTCCCCATTCCCATTGGTGACCGTGGATCACGTCCGCAGTTCTTTCAATTCCGATCCGTTCTTCCATCGTACGGATTCTTAACAGGAGTGGCTCGTCGGATTCGGTGATTTGTGCAATCCGCTCTTCCTGGTTGCCCCGGACCGAAGGAAAGGTCAGCATGTCGATCAGCTCATCAGAAAACAGCATGACATCCTTTAGCCTGTTGAAACGCTCGAAAGGCGCTCGCTTCTTGCTGATGATGCATTCAAACAGGTCGCCGGTTCCGATCAGCTCGGCACCCGGGGCCTGTTTTTGGATATCGTTCAACACATCCTTCAGATCCTCGACGGATGAATGGATGTCTCCCAAAAGCGCATACCTCATTCTCTACCCCCAGCCTCAGTCGTATCGTCGTAGGTCCGGATATAGAAACCCTCTGTCTCAGACCATTCGCAATAGAGGATTTTGTCCGAATCATGATATCCCAATTCAGCAAGCTGGTCATAGAGCCACTGCTTGCTCTTGCCGACCAGTTCTAGCATATCCTCTTTGATGAATCCGCCATCGATCAGCAGGACGGATGGGTCTTCTTCCGGCTTTTCAATATTCAGGTCGCCGACGGTTGCCGGCTTGTACTTGGCATATGTGTTGATCGAAACGGAACCGCCCGGCTCGATGATCAGGTCCTTCACCTCGCGCAGAGAAAAAATCCCCTGTTGACGCAACATGATGCGGAGCTGCTCCATTTCCATCATATTGCGGTCCATACGCTTAGTGTTCAGCTTGCCGTCCTTGATAATATAGTCCGGTGTGCCCATGAGAAGCACCCGTGCCCTATCGGACTTCTCCGCGACTTTCTCAATGATGAATACGATAATCCCAAACAAAATGAGCGCAAAGATCAGCATCCAGATGGACACTTTGTCATCATAGACCGATTCTTCGAGAATCCCTCCGAAAATCAGGAGATAGACAATATCGAACGGTGTCATCTCCGCAAGTTCCTTCCGTCCAAGAATGCGTATGATCGTGAGCAGGAACACAATTCCGATGACCAGTTTCCCGGCAATCAGCAAATAATCCAAGGTAATCCCTCCGTGACAATGATTCTTTCATTATCACGGTAGATACCCTGTTCCTATCTATTCAAATCTGGCACAGTCTGCCAATGTGCCGGATCAGTCGTTTTCCTTCTCCACCGGATTGTCCGGGTCGGATACCCAGTCGCTGTAGCTCCCGACGTAGAGACGCAGATCCTGGTGTCCGATATGGTCCAGCATGGCGAAGAGTGGTGCGGCCGTCACGCCGCTCCCGCAGTACACCGTGACTTTTTCATCAGCGGCTACTGTGCCCCTGAGTGATTGTTCCGTTGTTTCTCCTGTATCGAATAGGCCTTCCTTTTTGAGGAGAGTCCAGTCGAAATTACGGGCACCCGGGATGTGTCCGGCTACCGGGTCCAGCGGCTCATGCTTCCCGGCATAACGTTCTGCAGCACGTGCATCCAGCAGGACATCCCCTTCAAGGCCTTCCGAAATCACCTTGACGTCATCTCTTGACGCCAAAAGGTGTTCCTGCCAGTCCGGTTTCACGTCCGATACATGAGGCCGGCACGACTCCGCGTCAATCGGGTAGCCGGCTGTCCGCATACCGTTGAACCCTTCTTCCAGGATGAAGGCCTGAGTGAATCCGCCATATCGGAGAAGGAAATAAGCCCGTGCGGCGAACGGCTCGCCTCCACCGTCATAAATCAGAATCCGATCGTCGAGGGACAGGCCGCTCCGCCGGAAAAGTTCAGTAAGCTGTTCACGCGAAGGCATCGGGTGACGTCCGCGGTCCGATGCCATATCTGACATGTCTTTTTCAAGATCCCAGTAAACCGCCCCGGCAATATGTCCTTCTTGATATGCTTTCCTGCCTGCTTCCGGGTCACCCAGCGAAAACCTGGCATCGATCAGCTTGTAATAGCCCCCAGACAAATCATCCACTGATTTGAACACGTCCGTCACCTGGATCCCTCCAATTCGCAAATGGCTTCATATACCTCTTTCCATTCCTGCAGATTCACTGTCTTTTCAAGAACTTCCCTCTCCGAAGCGATGCGGGCAAGAGCACCATGCAACAGATGTTGACGGAGACCTTCAGTCTCCAGTTCGGTCCACTGGGTGAAGTCTTCAATCATCCGCTTCTTCTCATTCTCCACATAGGCCTCTGCATCCTTCTTAGCGACTGCTTCCAGTGCATCGCGGAGCTTATCACGCCCGCCTCCCTCGAAGAAGTCTTTGTCATTCTTATACAGACGGTTGACCGACGCGTGCTTATTCGGATCCGGATAAACCGCCGGGAATGCGAGGCTTGCCTTGTCCTCGGGCTCGTACGGCGTCATGGAGAACATGGCATCCATGTCCCGGAGTTTCCGCTGCTCTTCGATGAACCTCATGCCAAGCCTGCGGATGGTAAAGTTCATGAGCCGGAAGTCAGTGACCTTCATTTCCTGGACAATGTCGAATCCTACTGCATCGAGCGCTTCCCGCAGCGCAATGGAGAGGGCTTCCCTGGACGGCTTGGCCGCGAATGTTGCCGGGTTATATGCTTCACCGAAGAATTCATTGAACCGGAAGAATACGCGCTGGAGCACATAGTACAGCAACTCGTCCAGCTCAGCCTTGGAGTCATTCAGGATGACCGGCGCAGCCGATTGTGCGTAACGCTTCCGCAGTTCCTGCTCAAAACGGCGGAGCTCTTCCATCCGCTCCTCTTTTCTGGACCGGTTCCGTTCTGTCCGCTCGATGAGTTCTCCGAGCCGCTCAGCTGTCTTGCGGCTTTCCTCATTGAGTGCCTGGACGGCCAGGCCGCTCAGTTCGTCACCAAGGAAGTGATGGAACGCTTTTTCAAACTCCGACATGCCGGATTCGAGGTCCGACTGCTCCTGCTTTTCCTTTAATGCAAGCAGGCTTGAGATACCGTAGAGCCGAGGGTTGCGGATGCCGAAGCGCTGGAGTTCGCCTCCGACGTACTGCTTGACCATGTCCGCTTCCTCTTCATTTACCGCAAGGTCGATAGCGTTTACGAGGAAGAACATCTTGTCCATTTCGAACGCATCCTTCACCCGGCCGAGCTGGATGAGGAATTCCCTGTCCGCTGCCGCAAACGCGTGGTTATAATACGTCACGAACAGAATCGCATCCGCGTTGCGGATGTACTCAAATGCGACATCTGTATGCCGGGCGTTGATCGAGTCTGCCCCCGGCGTGTCAACGAGGGTGATTCCCCTTCGCGTCAGCTCGCAGTCATAGAAGAAATCGATCGATTCGACAAAGCAGCTGCGGCTTTCGTCGGCGACATACTTGCGGAACTCGTCTTCTTCCACATTGACTGTCTGCCCGAGCAGCATGCCCCGTTCCGGATACCCGTCACGGAATGCCCGGATAAACGAGCGGTGAAGCTGCTTTCCGTCTTCGATGTCTTCCTTTCCGATTGCATCGTCGGCTTGCCGGAACGCTTCATCGAGCGAGCGGACGGTCATGCCGAGCTGGGCAAATGCGCGTGTGACGTCTTCCGTCATGGCGTCCGGAGATTTCAGATGGATGTCTGCGGTGCCGCTTTCATGTTTGTCGCTTGCCGGACGGATCCGGTTAATGGCGGCAGTGGTCGGGTTCGGTGACACAGGAAGCACCGATTCCCCGATCAGGGCGTTTGAAAACGATGATTTCCCGGCACTGAATGCGCCGAACAGAGCGATTGTGAAATCCTGTTTGCCGAGCCGGTCCGCTTTACGCATCAGGTAATCCGCGGTTTCCTGGAATCCAGGAATCGGCCGGACCTTTTCAGCGATCAATGACGCCTGGCGGATCGCCCCTTCGGTATCCACATGGCCAGTTTCCTCACGCACGGATTCTTCTGATGTCACTTCCTGCTCCGCTTCCTTGCCGGGAGCCATTGACGGATCAAATTCTATCACCGACTCCATTAAGGTCCGTTGTTTGGCTTCCCAGTTACCGGCGAGCAGCCCTGCTTCCTTCTTTAATGCAGATGGCGGCGCTTCAAGAGATTTCCGGAAGTCAGTGATTTCGCTATCGGCCTCTTCGATGGCGCGGATTGCATCCGCCTTCCTGCTGAGCACGGAAGACTGCTGAAGCTCGGAATCCGTCCGTTCATTTGCCGCATCGGCAATCCGTGCAGTCTGTTCAATTTTCCATTCGTCAGTTTCTCGGATAAACCAGCGGATGGTAGACTGACGCACCGATTCCGTGAAGTTCAGCACCGTATCGCCTGTAACAAGTGCCCCTTGCGGCACCTGGCTTTCAATGACCGAAATCGGCAGAACAAAATCCATACTGTCGATCCGGAGCGCTTCTTCGTCCGAAAGGAGACCTGCTTCCCTGACTGACGTCTTCATCAGGCCGCGAAGGTGGACCGCCACCTGAGCGTCCGTTGTTTTCCTGTATGTGGCAAGAACTGCTTCCGCCCGACGCTGCTTTTCCTCCTCGGTCTTTTTCCCGCTGAACAGGAAGCCGACCTTGAACGACTTTGACTGTGCTTCCAGATAATCTTTCATGAGATCGCGTACTTCAAACGGCATGAGCCCGGCATTTTCAAGGAGATCCTTCCGCTTGGACTCAAAGTCATCCTGCCAGCGTTCCGGTGACAGCAGCTCGACCCGCCTCGAAGCATCGGCAGCTTCTTTCTTGATCTCCTCACGGCGTCCCCACTCTTCTTCCGAAAGGACATCCGCATAAGTCGCCTTTCGCTCTTCCCGCTCATCTTCCAGGAACCGGATGTGTTCATCGGCAAGCTTCCGTAGAGTGCCTTCACCTGATGCCAGGAGCGACTCTTCACGGTTTTGTATGGATGTTGCGACCAGTGTTTCTACTTTCTCAAAATCATTATGCGGCAGGTTACGCTCGCGCAGGGAGGTAAAAAAGATCCCTTTCGGGTGGACACCCCATGAAGCGAACGATTCCCGTACGGAATTCTTGAAGTCTTCAAAGCTCAGCTCTGTCTCGCGGTGCTTGTCGATTTGGTTGACGATCAGGTATACATTCTCGTTATAGGTCATCAGATTCTTTGTGAACGTGAAGTTGAGCCCTGACTGGACGTGGTTGTAGTCCATGACATAGAACACCAGGTCCGCCACGTGAAGGGATGACTCTGTTGAAAGACGGTGTGCATCATCAGTCGAGTCGACACCCGGTGTGTCCATAACTGTCACGCCTTCCGGGAGTGCTGAATCCATATGGCCGACCTCGATTTCGGAGACGGCCTGCCCGTCTTTTGAGAATTCCTTTACATAGCTGACATCAACATCTCCCGTGAAGCGGATCGGCGCGCCGTCCGTCCGGTGGATTATGGCGAAGTCATCATCTGCTTTATGTACATTTACGATATTGGCACTTGTCGGAATCGGCCCGGTCGCCAGGATGTCGACGCCTGTAAGGGCGTTGATCATGCTTGATTTCCCTGCGGAGAAGTGGCCCGCAAATCCGACAATGTAATCGTTCTTCATCAGTTTCCTAGCAAAACGCTCCGCTTTTTCGGCGCGCTCACGGTCCCCGTTCTCACGGAAAAGCACCGCCAGCTGAGCCGCCTGCCGGATTAAAGTTTCGTGTTGTTGTGCAATTTGCGCCATAGGCCATAAATCTCCTCTGTCTCTATTTTCTTGTGCTATCATATCATTTTTTCACTGTAGCGTGGCAGAGGAGAAGGAATTGGGGCAGCACCGGTTAGGAACCGGGAGACTCCGGCTAAGATTAAGGCGTTGCCGCCGCTAATCCGTGACATGCCGGCGCGAAGCCCCTACCTGCCGCTATCCTGCCAATCGCACAAAAAAACCTTCCGCATTATGCGGAAGGCAGGCTGTCTGGCTGGACGGGAAGTACCTTAAGGATGTCTTCTTCAGCCTTCAGATCATTTTCATCGAGCAGCAATTGAATATCTCCGTGGTCCTCGGACGTACGGATCAGACGGCCGATGCCCTGCCTGAGACGCAGAAGCATGTAAGGCAGATCGATGTCGCGGTGGGCATCTTCAGCGAACCGGCGCTTCGCTTCGAAAAGCGGGTCGTCCGGCGGGTACGGAAGATCGTGAATAATGACGCGGGTCAGCGCCTCACCCGGTATATCGAGTCCCTCCCATAGATGCCAGGAGCACAGCACCTGTGCCTTGCCCTCCTGGAAATCACGGACCATCGCGGACAGTGCACGGTCTCCTTCGAACAGGAAGCGAGGGTCACCACCAGTCGCTTTCCGGAAAGCATCCATTGTAGCCTTTGACCGGAAGAGAATGAGTGACTGCTGTCCATCATCTTCTGTAAGCCGTAAAACTTCAGAAGCTTTGTCGGCAGCATCCGTCACCCTGATCTTCATCACTTCATCGTACTCAAACGGCGACTCGACGGAGAAGGACTTGTGATCACGGATACCGAGAGAACCGGCAAGGAAAGAAAAGTCTCCGTCCACCGACATCGTCGCGGACGAGAAGATGACTGGCATCTTCTTCGAGAATAACAGTTCCTCCAGCATATCCGTCACTAAACGCGGCATGATGACGAGTGTCTCATCACCGTTTTCATCTTCCAGCCAGTCTACCGCTTCCCCGTTCTCGCAGAAAAGCTTCATTGAATGGATATATTGCTCAAGGTATTCTTCTGCAATCTTCAAGTCGTATTCCGGGATGACATAAAGGTCAGAATCGAATACGAGCTCTTCAAGGATATCGATGGCAAGCTTCACGACTGCCGCAGCATGATCGCCGATCGCCTTGGAACGGACGATCGCGCGGCGGTCACCCTCTCCTTGTGCTGATTCATGCAGCAGGCGGAACAGTTCCGCGTGACGGTCGATCAGCGCCTCCATGAGGACCAGCGTCTTCTCGCGGACACCATCGACCATAATGCGTGACAATACCGTATCAATGGTACGCTCCTGTACGCGGTACGTGAACGCCTTTTGCGCTGCATATTCCAGAAGATGGCCTTCGTCGAAGACGACAACGGAGGATTCCGGCAGGAGCGGAAGCTGGCCCTGGCGGCTGCGGGACTCTTTCGTCCAGAGATGTTCCATATAGAAGTCCTGCGAGCAGATGATCAGGTCGGTCGAAGCCCGGTAGTGGTTGCGGTGGAGTGTCTGGCCGCAACGGTTACGGAGTTCGCACGAACCGCACTGGTAAAGCGGATGATAGTTGACCGAGCCCCAGTCCTCGTCGGACAGATCCGGATAATCAGAGCGTGCGCCATACGGGTCAAGCCGCATCATCGAACCATGGCCCCGTACAAAGTCCGGCAGGCTGGCGTCGATGTCATCGGCAACGTCCGTTACACCTTTGGATTCATCAAGGCGCTTGAGGCACAGATACTGCTCACGGGACTTTGCAAGACGGACGTCAACTGTCAGTCCGAGCGCCTTCTCCAGCTTGCCGATATCACCGGTTTCCTTGACCAGCTGGTCGATAAGTGTCTCATCGGCACATGCAATGATTGCGGGCTTCCCGGTGTATCGCGCATAGGCGACCGCCGGCAGCAGGTAGGCGATCGTCTTGCCCGTGCCGACCCCCGCTTCCGCGAACAACACCGACTTGTCCTTGAGTGCCTGGCCAATCTGGAATGCCATGAACACCTGCTCATCGCGCAGGTCAAAGCCCTTCTCGGTCAGCTCATCGTACAGCACATCGCCGATCCAGTCGTCGAGTGACTCAAAAAACGACCGCTCCCGGTCCAATGCAAACGGAATCGCCTGTTTCAATCGAAAGCCCCCTGTAAACGTAATGAAAGCATTTTTCCATTCAGGCGGAAAAATGCACGATTTTATGAGTATAGCACGCCATGAAAAAAGTGGGAAGCATTTAAGTCTATGCTTCCCACCGTTTGTCCGTTTCATTCAAGCCGGATTGTTACGTCGCCTTCGATGTAATTCGGATAGGCGAAGAAATGGATGGTGATCGGATTCATGTAATCTCCGTTTGTGAACCTCATGTCATTGTAACTGTATTCGCCTATATGCCAGGAACCGCCCGAAGCAAGGTCGATTGTTTTGCCATTAGCATCAACTGCACTCCCAAGGTATCCGTAGCCGAACTCAGGACCCGTCCGGAGCTGCGTTTCAACCAGTGTCGGTGACAGCTCCGTCACTGCAAGCTTCCCGTCTGACGGCGTCTTTAGAACTTCACCGGTTAGTGTATCCACGACAAGCTTTTCGGTTTTGTCGATGGCCTGCATACGATTCATGCGGAAGACCATCAGATCGGGCTGCTCGAAATAGTTGCTCTGCAGGAAGTAGAGATCAGTGCCGTCTTCATCCTGCGTTGCAGTCATTCCGTTTGTGATCCGGCTCCACACTTCCCCGTCCCCGTCCTCGATCCGGAGATCCTCATACTGCAGGATGTCCATCGTATTGTCCGGATCTTCCTTTATTCTCACGGTGACCTTCAGCGGATGGACAGTGATGGATTCGATGGTGAGTTTTTGTCCATGAATGGTCACGGAGCGGTTCAGGTCGTATACCTTACCCTCTGCGACAGGCTTTTGGATGGTGAACGGAAGTCTGAAATGATGATCCTCCGTATCCCCGATACTGAGTTTCAGCTCGAATTCCCGGCGATCAGTCGGCAGCGGTTCAGTAAAGTTGTATTGGATCAGCTGTTCATTGCTCATCTTTCCGTCTTCAGACGGATAGTTGAAGCTGATGCCCTGGTGTTCGAGCAGTTTATTTCCAGTATAAAGTTCAATCTCGTCAATCTGCGGATCTTTCATACCGGTTGTTGAATCAACCGTGTAGGAAATGACCATCCCGGACTGGTCGACGATCACTCCGTTTAAGGTGACTGTGACGGTTCCGTCCGAGTCGGTCGCATGGATTTCTTCATAATAGTCGTTGGCAATGATCGCCTTCATACCTTTGTCGTACTGAATCATCTCCACAATCTGCGACATGCCCGGGAGGCTGGAAACGGCGTGGGCAAATGCCGGCGAGACCCTGATGGTCATCACAAAGGCCAGCAACAGGGCAGCAACGGCTGCTGCCGGCCAGATGAAGCGTCGGGCCTTTCTTTTACGGATACGTTGCTGCTCCGCCTCCCGGACACCCGCCCTGATCGCATCCGACAGAGCTTCTTCCGGAATCGGAATCTGATCCAGCTGTTCCTTCATGCTCCGAAGCTGATCTTCTTCACGCTCAGTCATCTGTGTGCCCTCCCTTCCCGTATATGAAATCCCGCAATGACTTCAGCGTTTTGTTAAGGCGAGATTTAACAGTGCCCTCCGGAATTTTCTCGATTTCCGCGATTTCTTTGATCTTCATGTCCTCAAAATACTTTAGTTGGATCAGCCGACGCGACGGATCAGGCAGGGTGCGAAGTGCCTCCTCAAGAATAAGGAGGTCGTCACCGGTATGAGCGACGCTTTCCGGCATCCGGTCGGTGACAGGTTCACGCCTCGCTTTTTTCAGTTCATCCTGGCAGTAGTTGATCATGATCCGTGTCAGCCATGTTTTCGCGTATGTGGGCTCTTTCAGCCGCCTGATATTGCGGAAAGCCCTCGCCGTCACTTCTTGCACTGCTTCCACAGCGGCATGCTCTGATTTAAGGAAAGCGTACGCCGTACGATACAGCGACACCTTATGCAGCTCCATCAGCTGGACGAACGCCTCTGCATCTCCCCTGATTGAGCGCTCAGCCAGCTCTCTTTCTTCCATGGCCTTCCCCCGCTTCCAATATCTCTGTACTTATTAGACAGGCGAAACCGAGAAAAGTTCAAGGGAAACTGGTGAAATTTGAAATTGTTTTTTCGGGAAGTGCCGTGGGGCGGGGTTTGTCCGATTATAAGAAGCTGTAAAATTTGAAATTAGGGTGAATTTGGAGGTTGAATTTGAAAAATGGGGATTTGCTTTTTCCCATTGTGCCGGTTGTAATACGGAATAGGAGGTGATGGGATGTCTGATCGCAATTATCCTCTTTCCTGTATGCAACAGAACGCATGCTCCAGAGAATGACGGATCAAACTCCAAAGTATAGTGATGCTCTTGCGGAGATGACCAACATGCGTTACGGCTACGAAGGTGAACTCCGAGCTGATCAAATGCTCCGGCGGGCCCATCTTCCCAAAGGCTCCCGGATTCTTCGTGATCTGACGGTTCGTGTTTTGGGTGAGGATTCCGTTCAGATTGATACACTTGTGATTACAATACAATTCGCTTTTATCCTTGAAGTGAAAAACATCAGCGGTACGCTTGAACTGGAACAGCAACCCGCCCTGCTAAAACGGACGGCACAGGACGGCAAAGTCAGCTACTTCCAATCCCCGTTTGTCCAACTGAACTTCGCGGTGGATACTTTAACCTACTGGCTGCTTACACAAAACATCCAGATTCCTGTGGTCGGAGCGGTATGCCTGGCTTCCAGGTATGCCGTGCCCAGGTTTGAAGCAGGACTGCCGGTCCACTTCATCCGTGAAATTCCGGATATTTTACACAATGAACTAACAGACCGACCCGCTATAATTGATGAAGCAATAGTTGACTGGATCGCTTCATCACTTCGCAGCCAGGAAGAAACCTATGACCCATTT
>NZ_JCAXEU010000021.1:0-47280 GCF_059758705.1 Bhargavaea sp. GQ12 | reverse complement strand
CCAAAAACGGCGATGCGTTTCTGCATCACCGTTTTTGCTTTCTTCTTCTTTTTATGTGAACCTACCTTCTACTCCACGTCTTCCTCGTAATCCTTAGGCTCCAGATCGTCAGGGTTCGGGTCGTACGGGTCTGGCGGCTGAGTATCATGCGGATCCTCGATGTAAGTACTCGGCCCGCCTGTCGGGTTGGCTACCTCATCCGGTGTGGTGCAGTCAGGGCAGCGGTCAGGTTCCGCAGACTGTCCGGGATCAAACTCTTTGCCGCATTCGATACAAACCGGAAGCGGTTTAGTCATGGCTGCTCGCCTCCATCAAAGTCGTTGGGCTTATTATGCGGATTCTGGACGCATTTAAACCGGCAGTTCACAAGAAAGCGGCACTCTGATGAGTACCGCCCGCCACTTGCATTTATACACTTTAAAAAGTTTCCGTCGTCATCCCGGCTTTTCTCCGGTATTTATCGGCGTACATACAACAATCCGCAGATCCGAGCATCTCGTCATAAGTCCTGCCGTCTTCAGGAAATTGTGCTGTGCCGACTGATGCACTGACTCGCAGACCTTTGATTTCCAGGTTTTCAGCTTGTTCGAATTCGGTCAAGACCCGCTCCCGGACAGTATGAAGTTGTTCAGCAGCAGTTACAATCAGTGCGAATTCATCTCCACCAAGCCGATACACCTGCGCAAGCGATCCGGCTGCACGATTAAGAGCGCCTGCCACTTCCCTGAGGAGCCGGTCCCCGGCAAGATGTCCGAAGGTGTCATTCACTTCCTTGAATTGGTCCAGGTCCAGATAGATGAGGCCATATGCATCGTCCTCCCCCAGCAGTTTTCCCATTCCTTCCCTGAATGCCCGGTAATTCATCAGGCCAGTCAGTTCATCTTTATAAACGAGCGTCCGAAGCCGTTTGAGCTCCTTTTCCTGCCGGATCAGCCGTTGTCCGCAAAACTCGCTTAAACCCTGTGTTCTCATTTCCATTCCCCACGTCCCCTTTTCGCTCTCCATTTCTTCTCTCTATATGCGCACCAGGGCAGAAAAAAAGACCGTTATGAAACGATCATTGTAATGCGCTGATTGCACGCTCCAGCAAGTCAATATCCTCGGAGATCTGCATTTTCATTTCAGCGTCCCGGCATTGTTCCAAATCTATATATAATCGTGAAAGCTCGTTGGAGAACATCTGATATTCGATAGAATGTTCCAAACTTGGCGTTACCTCCAAAGTGGTGCTTAATAACCATTCTATTCCCATGTTGGGAAGCGGCAAAACCAGATTTTTTATCGTCCTGCACATGCATTACCCGGATTTCGGGTATGCAGGATCATTCCGCAAAACAATACGTGCGCCTGAAAGGAGGCATGCCCTCCGAAGCTATAACCGGTTCAGCCGTCACAGACGTTTTACAGCGTCTCCGTTCCGCGATCACGCGGGCATATTCATTCGCGTTTTCACTTTCAAGCAGCGAACGCTTCACGCCTCCCAAGACTACGATAAAAAGTCCATCTGCTCTCCAACCCGTTTCGATGATTTTAAGCCCTTCCCACATTCCGGCATCTCTCCTGTACGACAAAGAAGAATATAAAACTATTAATATTCAATATAATGTAAATTTAATAAGTCTATTCTACCCCCATAACTAATACTAAACAATGATTTCTTTTAGACAAATTGCGACAATACTCACTGCCGGCAAAGCACGATAACGCTCAAAAACAAGATTTCAAAAATACCAGGAAACAACGGTGAACCGAGTCAGTGCCCCCGCCGGATGAATTGGCAAGAAACTGTTTATCCCTCATTAGGATTCCGGCCCGATTTGTAATGATCCCTAACGGCTCGGTAATCATTCACACATAAAAAGCAGGCAGGGATTTCGATTCCCCTGCCTGCTTTTTATCTTCTTAATACAACAAGTACCGCTTCCTTACGTCTTTGAATGCCTTCAGTTCCTCTTCCCATTCCGCTTTCATTTCTTCAACGCTCATGCCGTTTTCGATGCCTTCGCGAATCCAGCCGTTTCCGATCAGGTTGTCGAAGAAGCTGGTGAGCGTGACGTCTTCCGGATACAGGTCGTGGATCGTCTTGACTATGTGGAGTCCGGTTTCGACCGGCTTGTAGTCGTCACGGTCCGTGATGTGGACCTGGATGCCGTGGGACAGTGTGTCAGCATGCTTGGAGAACATCGGCGTGAACGACGCTGCGCGGAAGCTGACGCCCGGGAGTTCCAGTGCGTTCAGTTCGGCCGCAAGTTCGGTGCTGTTGATGAACGGTGCGCCGATGAGTTCGAACGGTTTGGTCGTGCCTCTCCCTTCGGAAACGTTCGTCCCTTCAATCAGTGCGGTGCCCGGATAGGCGAGGGCCGTTTCCAGTGTCGGCATGTTCGGGGACGGCAGGACGAATGGAAGTCCTGTTTCGTCAAAGTACGATTTGCGTTTCCATTTCTTCATTTCTACGACGGTCAGTTCCGCACCGATGCCGAATTCTGCATTAAACAGTTTGGCGAGTTCACCGACGGTCATTCCGTGGCGGAGCGGAATGGCGTACTGTCCGACAAAGGACGCGAATTCCGGATCAAGGACCGGCCCTTCAACTTTCTCCCCGCCGAGCGGGTTCGGACGGTCAAGCACGATAAAAGGTATGTCCTGTTCTTCAGCCGCTTCCATCGCGAGCGCCATCGTGTAGATGTACGTGTAGAAGCGGGTGCCGACGTCCTGGATGTCAAAGACGAGCACGTCGACATTCTCGAGCATTTCCGGTGTCGGCTTGCGTGTCTGGCCGTACAGGCTGTACACCGGGAGGCCCGTCACTTCATCGATGTAGTACTCAACATACTGTCCTGCCTGCGCGTCGCCGCGCACACCGTGCTCAGGGCCATACAGCGCCGTCAGTTCAACGTCCGGATCATTGTGGAGCAGGTCGACGATGCTGTTCAGGCCCTTATCGACGCCGGTCGGGTTCGTGATGAGTCCGACGCGCTTACCTTCAATCAGATGCTTTTGTTCGTCCAGCAGCACGTCCACTCCAAGTGAGATTTCGTGCCCTTTGCGGTGCTTGTTGTGATCCTGCGATTTCCCGTTGCCCTTGTCATGGTCGGCGAATGCGACCGTCAGTGTGGACAGAACGAGCATGGCAGTCAGCAGAGCAATCAGTCGTTTTTTCAATGAAACTCTCCCCCTCAGTAAGTCAATCCATGTCCGAATCCGTAAAGGACCCCTCCGTCAGCACCAGGAATAGTGATCGGCAGCGTTCCTGACGGCGCAACCTCGCCGAACAGGATGGAAGCGGTCGCCTTGAAGCTTGCTGTACGGAAGCCGTACTGCGCGAGATAAGCATTCGCATTCGGGTAAGCCATGATGTCGTACGGATTCCGGATGCCGACGCCGATCACCGGTGTGTCGGTTTCCGTAATCAGCTGGTTGACCATCCGCATCTGCGCGCTGGTTGCGGAGCGCTGGGAAACGGTGGATGTGACCGTTCCGGCGATGACTGCCTTCGCTTCCCTTACCTGTGCAAGCTGTTCGTCCGTCAGCGGTGCGCTGGCCTTGATCAGCACCGTGTTGTCATGTTTCGCCTTTACTGCATTGTACAGATCATCGATATACGTGTTGCCGACGATGATAATCCGGTCATCCGCATTTGGGGCGAGAGGTAGAACGCCTTCGTTTTTCACGAGTGTTACAGACTGTTCCGCTACTGCACGTTCCACAGCCTTATGTTCTTCAGATCCGACTACCTCAAGTGCGTTCGCAATCTTTTCTTCAACGGGCTTCGGGTTTTCTTCCTTGAGGATACCGCGTTCAAGCTTCAGCTTCAGGATCCGCCCGACGGATGCTTCGATGCGTTCTTCGGAAATGTCTCCGTCGCGGACCGCGTCATATACGCCGTTCGCGACGGTTTCAAGGCCAACCGGCATCAGTACGATATCGGTGCCCGCCTGGATTGCCTTGATGACAGCGTCAACCGGGCCGAAGTGGTCGGCGATCGCCTGCATGTTCAGCGCATCCGTGATGATAAGCCCGTCATAGCCCATTTCCTCTCTCATGAGCCCGGTCAGCACTTTGTGGGAAAGCGTGGCCGGAACATGGATCTCCTGCCCGTCTTTTTTCGAAATCACTTTCGTATCATCGATTTTCGGGAAGGTAACGTGAGCCGTCATGATGGCGTCGATGCCTTCATCCATCGCCCGCTGGAACGGGTACAGCTCGACTTCCATCAGCCGCTCCTTGTCATGCGGCACTTCAGGCAGACCGAGGTGGGAGTCGACCGCCGTGTCCCCGTGCCCCGGGAAGTGCTTGGCCGTCGCCGCCGTGCCGGTATCCTGGAGCCCCTTTACATAAGCGGTCCCGAGGTCCGCGACCAGTTCAGGATCTTCCCCGAACGAGCGGACGCCGATCACCGGATTGTCCGGGTTGTTGTTGATGTCGAGCACCGGTGCCAGGTCGAAGTTGATGCCGAGGGAAGCCAGTTCCTCGCCGATCACCCGTCCGGTGTCATAGGCCAGTTCCTCGGAACGGGTTGCACCAAGTGCCATGTTGCCCGGCATGTCAGTCCCCGACTGCAGTCGCGTCACGATGCCGCCTTCCTGGTCAATCGTCAGGAACATCCCGTACTTTTCGGAGGCTGCCTGGTAGGCGTGCGCCAGGCGGGTCGTCTGCTCGGTCGTCACGACGTTCTCGCGGAAGAGGATAACGCCACCGAGGTGGTAGTCCTTCACGAGTCGCTCGATCTCAGGGAGCATTTCCGTCACGTTTTCCCCGTTCCAGTTGCGGAAGTCCGGCATAAGCATCTGCCCGACTTTTTCCTCCATCGTCATCTGGCGGATCGCGTTGTCCACGATATTGTAGCGCTCGCCGGTTTCCTTGACGATCGTCACCTTTCCAGGCGGCTTGCCCTTGCCCGCTCTCGCTTTCGGATCCGGCTTTGCATGGATTGCGATCCGGTCGGAATTGGTTCCGTCCGTCACACTGATCCATGTTCTCCCCGGCTTTCCGGTTGCCGTTACCTTCCCTGCCGCATCCACTGATGCGACGTTTTGATTGGAAGAAGACCAAACTTGGCCGTCCGTTTTCTTGAAATGTCCGTCCTGGTACACATGGAGAGCTGTCAGCTGCAGCTCCCCGTTGTCCGCTTCATGACCGATCTCCGGCACGTTCTGGAGAATCACCACGTCTTTAATCTTCGGCTCTTCCGCAGCACCCGCAGTGCCCGCGCCCGTCATTATCGGTGTCGCGACCAGCACCGCGACCAAAAACGGCAGCAGCAACACCTTTCGCATCTTCGTCATGCTTCATTCCCCCTTAATGATCTCTTAAAGCCCAACCCTCGGTATGTCCGGCAGGCTCCAAGATTTCCCCATCCGCCATCACGTTCCCGACATACCAGCCCCGGCCGTTAACGGATGCGTCGGTGTCGTAGCGGAAGCGGACAAACTCGGTGCCTTCAGGCAGTTCTGCCGTCACCCGCTCCATATCCCCGCCGTTTCCGGTCAATGACGCGAGTTCCGTCCAGCTCACCCCGTCAGCCGAGACTTCCACCCGGCCAAAGTCAGATCCGTCTTCAAGGCGGTGCCAGGAATCAAATGAAAGCTCGGCTGCTTCATCGTTCAACTGGAACCCAAGCGTCCGGTCCAGCTGGTCCCCGTAGCCCGAGAACCACATATCATCATGCTTCGGGAGCGGCGCCGGAATGGCATCCGCCACATGACGGGCAACCGTCCGCCGGATCGTATTGAGTGAAATCGTATTTCGCGACGGATGCACCCGGTTCGTCAATAAGATGGCGATCGTCTGGTTTTTCTTGCTCACGGCGATGCTTGTCCCGGTATAGCCCGTATGTCCTGCCGTACCCGAATCAGCCAGTGCATCCATGTACCAGCCCTGGTTCAGTTCCCAGCCAAGACCGTGATCATTGCCAGGGAATCCCGGAATCTGGTTTTCTTCAAGAAGGCGGACCGTCTCCGGCTTCAGGATCCGCTTGCCGCCGTACCGGCCGTCATTCAGGAACATATGCGCGAACTTGGCAAGGTCCGTCGCCGTCGAGAACACACCGGCGTGCCCCGCCACTCCATCCAGCGACCAGGCGTTTTCATCATGGACACTTCCCCAGACGATGCCCCTGCCGAGTGCAGGCTGGTATTCGGTTGCTGCAATCCTGTGCTGCAGCTCTGCAGGCGGATTGTACATCGTATCCTTCATCCCGAGCGGCCCCGTGATTTCATCTTTGATGAACTCGTCCAGACGCTTTCCGGAAAGTCGCTCCACAAGGGAACCAAGTGTGATCATATTCAGGTCGCTGTACGTGTACTTCGTCCCAGGAGAATTGGCGAGCGGATAGCGGTGGGCGATGTCCAACCGGTCCTCCCGGGTATCACCCTGGCTATAAAGCGGCACCCACGCAGTAAATCCGGATGTATGGGTCATCAGTTGGCGGATCGTCACGTCCTCCTTGCCGTTGTCGGCAAACTCCGGGATGTACGCGGCGACCGGATCATCCAGCGAGAAAAGCCCCTGCTCATAAAGTTTCATTGCAGCGGTCGTCGTGAAGATCTTGCTGATGGAGGCCAGATCGAAAATCGTTTCCTCCGTCATGGCAACCGGCTCGTCCATCTCCGTAAACTGATCATCGGTATACAGCGCCGAATGTCCGTATGCCTCATGCTTTACGACATGGCCGTTCCTCGCCACGAACACCACCGCTCCCGGGAATGTCCTGTCCGCAATGCTTTGCCCGATTGCCCCGTCAATCGAATCCAGCGGTGCCTGGACCATTCCGGCACCTTTAACGGAACCCGGATGCAGGACCGGCGACATCGGGCCCGGCCGGTCCCAATGCTTGTTCACCGCTCCCCCTCCTGCTGTCACCGGCATTGCAAAGACGGTACCGAGTGCCATTGTGCCCGTCAATACGGCGGCAACCCTCGCTTTCTTCGTAACTTTCAGCATGCTTTCCCCTACTCCCCTTCTAAATTGACAGTACTTTCCCACAGTTTATCGAACTTAAGAAACGCCGCCTATCATACAGAAGTCGCCATTATGAAAGCGGTTACCGGGAATTTGATCCGTCCGCCCGATCCGATTGATACATTTGTCAGATTGAAGATGGTGCTATCTGATTATGAAGAAATGGCATCCATCCGGGATTGTAAATAAGTCCCTGTAACACAAAAAAAGATGGACAGCCATTGGGCTATCCATCGCTACTTCTGAAACCCATTCAAAAAACCACTGCAATCATCTCAATCTTCTCGTCATACGGGTTTTCGATGCCATGTCCCTGCCCCTGCCGAATCACACAGAACATGCCGAAGTGGATCGGGTCGATGCCGTACTGCATGGCGATCGGCATGAAGATCGGGCCAAGCAGGATGATCAGCGACGTCACTTCCGTCAGCATGCCGAGAATCAGCAGGATGACCGAGACGACCAGCAGGAACTGGAGCGGTGTGGAAGCGAACCCGAGGAAGAAGTCGGAGATCACTTCAGGCAGCCGGTTCACCGTCAGCACATAAGTGAAGACACTCGCAAAGGAAATAATGATTAGGCTAATGGCCGACGTCACAGCAGAATTCGCCATGATGTTCTTGAACTTCTTGACGTTCAGCTCCCCGTAGAACATCGCCAAAATGAATCCGTAGACGACCGCAATGCTCGCAGCCTCTGTCGCCGTGACCAGTCCGCTGAAAATCCCTCCAAGGATAAAGACCGGGGACAGCAGCGGAAGCAACGCCGACCTGACGATTGACCAGAATTCCTTCCCGCTCACATGTGCATTCTCAACGACGCCAAAGCCTTTTTTCTTCGACATCCACGACACATAGATGCAAAGTGCGACGGTCAGGATAATTCCTGGGATAAAGCCGGCAATAAACAGCTTGCCGATGGAAATGTTCGTGGTCACGCCGAGGATGACCATCGTGATGCTGGGCGGTATGATCAGGCCAAGAACCCCTGCAGGCCCGATGATGCTGGCGATAAACGAATTGCTGTATTTCTGCTCTTTCATCCGTGGGACAATCACCGATCCCACAGCGTATGTAGTGGCGACAGTCGACCCGGACACGGTGCCGAAGAACGCACTCGTGACGACTGCAGTCATCCCGAGGCCTCCGGAAAACCGTCCCACGATGGCATCGGCCAATGCCATCAGCCTCTTGGTCAGGCCGCCTTCACCCATGATATTCCCGGCAAGGATAAACAGCGGAATCGCCAGATAAGAAAAGTTGTTCACGCCTGCGAACAACCGCTGAATCACGACTTCAAGCGGAACACCGCTGACCACCAATACACCGATCGACACAAAGCCGATCGTAAATGCAATCGGCATCCCGAGGAACAGGAGGGCGAAGAAGGCAAGCAGGATCGAGACAATCATAAGCTCGCCTCCTTTTGTTCAGCCTGATTCGGATTCAAGATGTGCACAACGATGAAGTAAAGTGCGAACAGAGAACTGACCGGAATGGCCAGGTAGAAAACCGCCATCGGCAGCCGCATGGTCGCGGATGCTGTCGTCAGCGCAGTCATCGACAGACTGAAGCCGTAGAAGACCAGGACGGCCAGCAGCACGGCGACCAGAACATAAATCAATGTATCGATAATGCGCTGGTACCGCTCACTTGCCAGATTCACAAAATACCGGACATCCAAATGCATTTTTTCATGGATGGCCAAGGCTGATCCCAAAAACGTCAGCCACACAATCAGCAGCCTTGCCAGTTCTTCAGTGGCAGGAAGCGAGACATCGAAAAATCTCGAGACAACCTGGATCAACACGATGGCCGACAGTAAAGCCAATGCGATGATGCATAAGTAAGATAAGATCTTTGCCAAAATCGTAGCCAGCTTTTCCAAAAGTGTTCCTCCTATTGTTCCTGATGCAAAAAGCCATCGGTGCGGGATGCCGCCGGTCAGGCGGCCTGTTTATTCACCAGCCGGAAGCGGCACGGTACACGTCCATCAGTTCGCTTCCGAAATGTTCCTTCTCCCATTTGTCATAGACCGGCAGCATGGCTTCACGGAACGCTTCCGTATCGACATTGTCGTTGATTTCCATGCCCCGTTCCTCGAGCGTATCGAGGTATTCCTGTTCCATCCCGTCATTCCGCTCACGGATTTCATTCGAGATCCTGTCCGTCTCGGCCAAAATGATTTCCTGGTCTTCAGGGGAGATTGCTGCCCATGTCTCGTCATTCACGAAAAGCATGACCGTGTTATAAAAATGGCCGGTCAAAGACAGGTAGTCCTGCACCTCATCAAACTTTGGGGCGACGATATTCGCCAGCGGATTTTCCTGCGCATCCAGAACCCCCTGCTGGAGCGCCCACCAACGGGGCGAGCGAAGGAATCGACTCGACACTCCGCACTTTATTAAATGAAGGCGATGAGGTGATCCTTCCTGCCCCGATCTATTCCGGATATGAGCCGGTGATTCGTTTGGCCGGGGCAACACCTGTTTACCTGGATACATCCGAAACCGGTTTCCAACCGGATGCCGAGGCTTTGGAGGCGCTGATCACCTTCCGCACAAAAGCGGTGATCTTTAACTATCCTTCCAACCCGACAGGCGTCACCCTTACTCGCAAAGCGATGGATGGGCTGATCAGGGTCCTCAGCAAACACAAATTGTGGGTCGTCTCCGACGAAATCTACAGTGAAAACACCTACGGAGACGGCCATATTTCCTTTGCCTCCTACCCGGAGATCCGGGACAGGCTTATCCTGATCCACGGCCTGTCCAAATCACATGCCATGACCGGGTGGCGGATCGGATTTACGCTGGGATCTCGGGAGATCATGGAGCAGATCCTGAAAGTCCACCTTTCCAGCACAATCTGCGCTTCCCTGCCGGGCCAGTATGCCGCGATTGAAGCGCTCGATCACTGCAGGGATGCTCCGGGAGAGATGAACAAACAATATATCGAACGCAGAAACTATGTCATGGGCAGTCTCCGGCAGATGGGGCTCGAAACGGAACAACCCGACGGGGCTTTCTATCTGTTCCCATCGATTAAAGACACCGGCCTGACTTCATATGAATTCGCCGAACAGCTGCTGGACCGTCAACATGTCGCGGTCGTACCGGGCAGCTCGTTCACATCTTACGGCGAAGGCCATATCCGGATCTCCTATGCCAACTCCATGGAGAACCTGGTAAAAGCCATGGACCGGATGGAAGCTTTTGTCCGGGAACACTCGTTGTCCCCATTACATCATTCCGGGATGTAATTTCGTCATTCGTGACCGCAGTTTCGTCATTCAGACTCCCGGTTTCGTCATTCAGACTCCCAGTTTCGTCATTCGGCCTTTCCCCGGAAACGAATGACGAAATCAACCTCTCTTTTTTTAAATCAGAAAGCGGCACCGGATGGATTTCCGGTGCCGCTCTTCTGTCTCCATAATTGGCAGCGATTGTCACAACAAATGATTGAAAGCGCCTCCATTAAACACCACATGAAAGAACAGTTTTTTACAATAAAAAATCCGACATCTCTCCTAACCTCATGAACAGCAAGGTCTTTCATTACACTCAATAAATACAAATATACAAAATCCGATATATTTCTAAAAATTCTATTGACTATCCTTCCTTATTTTCTGTAGAATCAGTTCATTGAATAAGCCAACCCGGTTGGCGCAATGAATTTAGTTTGGAAAGAAGGACTCGTCATGTCAGAAATCATACATTCTCCACTAGTTGCCACTGTACTCGTTTTTGCACTGATCGCTTTCGGTGAGTGGCTCTCAATCGTATCGCGTGCCCGCGTTCCGATGCTGCTGACCGCCATGGTCGGCTTCATGATCCTTACCTGGACGGGCATCTTCCCGGAAAACATTCTGGAAAGCTCCCAGTTCGCAACGCTCGGTGCCATTCTGATCGGGCCGGCCATTGTTCATATGGGGACACTCATCCCGATGAAGGTCCTCAGGGAGCAATACCGTGCGGTCGTGATCTCGTTGGCCGGGGTTGTCGTTGCAGCCATCCTGATTTTCACAATCATTCCGTTTGTCTTTAACTTCGAGACAGCGGTAGCGGGCATGGGACCGATCAGCGGCGGCGTGGTGGCGATGATCATCACGACCGAAAAACTGCAGCAATTGGATCTTGGAACGGTTGCCCTGATCCCCGCACTGATCGTCGCATTCCAGGGCCTGATCGGCATGCCGCTTGCCCTGAACTTCATGCGTTCCTATGCTAAACGGCTGATCGGCAAGATTGACGATGGCACCTTTACGCCGATGAACGCCCAACTTGTAGAAGAACTGGAGGAAACCAAGAAACTCGGGCCGGTGCGCTCCAGTATGACAATCCGGCTGTTCCTCGTCTTCGTTGTCGGTGCGCTCGGCGTTGTCCTCGGTTCTATCACACCGATCAACTATAGTATCTGGTGCCTCGTGTTCGGTATCATCGGTGCAAAGATCGGCTTCCTCGAGCAGGAGTCCCTCGTGAAGGCAAACTCGTTCACACTGACATTGGTCGGCATCATGTTCGTCGTCATCGGTTCCATGGCAGGTGTCTCCCCTCAGGATGTCATGACACAGCTTCCGGCAGTTGCCGCGATCATCATCCTCGGAACGGCCGGAATCGCGCTCGGCGGATATGTAGGCGCGAAACTCGTCAAATGGGATCCGCTAAAAGGAATGCCGGTTGCACTCACCGCACTGTTCGGTTTCCCTGGGGATTACCTGCTGTGTGAAGAAGTCGCACGAAGCACGGCCCGGACAAAGGATGAGGAAAAGCTCATCTTCAACGAATTGCTGACCCCGATGCTGATTGGCGGATTTACGACGGTCACCGTTGCCTCGGTCTTCATCGCCGGCATACTCGTTTCATTCTTATAATTGGAGGAATTCTTAATGACTACGACCATCATCGAAAACGGACAAATCATCGACGGTACCGGAAGCGAGCCGCGCCAGGGAATCGTTGTCGTAAAAGACAACAAAATCGACTACATCGGGGACGCTTCGGGCTATACGAAAACCGGTGACGAGACAGTGGTCGATGCGGGAGGCAACACCGTCCTTCCCGGATTCATCGACACACACGTCCATATGATGTTTGAATATGCACCGCTCCAGCAGCGGCTGACGACGCCATTCAGCTACATGTTCTATCAGGCGATGGCGTACATGAAGAAGACACTCGATGCGGGCGTGACTTCTGTCCGTGATGCGCTCGGGACTGATCTCGGTGTAAAGCGCGCCATTGAAGACGGGCTGATCCAAGGACCGCGCGTCCAGGTCAGCATCAATGCCCTCACCATCACAGGCGGCCACGGCGACGGTATGCAGCTGAACGGCGATGTGTTCGACATCTCCCCTTCCGGCTACCGCGGCATGCCGAATGGAATCGCTGATGGCGTCGATGAAGTCCGCAAGAAAACACGTGAAATGCTGCGCGCCGGAGCGGAAGTCATCAAAGTGCACGCTACGGGCGGCGTCCTGAGCCCGACCGACCATCCCGAGTTCACTCAGTACTCGTTCGAAGAACTCTCGGCAATCGTCGAAGAAGCCCGTTTCCGCAATGGCGTCAAAGTGATGGCCCACGCCCAGGGCGCGGAAGGCATCAAGAACGCAGTCCGTGCGGGCGTCCACTCCATTGAACACGGCATCTATCTGGATGACGAAGCGATCGAACTGATGAAAGAAAACGGGACATATCTCGTACCGACCTTGCTGGCTCCGGTCGCCGTTCTGGAAACAGCGGAAGAAGTCGGCATGCCTCAGTCGGCAGTTGAACAATCCGCTGAAGTCATCGAACACCACAAAGCAAGCTTTGCAAAGGCCTACCAGGCAGGCGTGAACATCGCAATGGGCACCGATGCCGGCGTATTCAGGCACGGCACCAATCTGCGCGAACTCGGCCTCATGGTCGACTGCGGCATGACCCCGATGGACGCCATCGTCACCTCCACCAAGTCTGCTGCAGAATGCATGGGCTGGGAGGACAAAGTGGGTACGCTCGAAGAAGGCAAACTTGCAGACATCGTCATTGCAAAAGGCAACCCGCTGGAAGATATCAATTCCCTATCCAATCCCGACAACATCCTGACTGTCCTGAAAGACGGGGAATTGGTGAAGGGACAGTAAATTTTCGAATAGAAATACGCGCACCTCTCGGGAGATGCGCGTCCGGCTGCAGACAAGGCGAAGAAATTCGCTTTTTCTGCAGTTTTTTATTTAGTGTCCCACTTACAACCACGCGTTGCCCTCCCACTTCTTATCTTCCACTTCCCGGATTAATGTTATTTTCCCTTTGCCACAGTAATACTTCGACCAGATATAGACCTCCTGGTCGATGTGGCGATAGGCAAACTCATGGACGTGATCGGCATCCGGATCGCGCTCCCAGGAAATGATGAATTCGTGGCCGTCTTCCCGTTGATAGATGTTGAGATAACAGATTCTGTACAGCCACTTGGACTTGTCGCTGTCGATCCAGACCCAGTCTTCTTCCCAGTCATCTCCCTGGTTGACCCACTCGCCCATTTCACCACGCGGGTGCTGGCGGTAACTTCGGGAAAATTGTTCGATCACCTGTCCGATTTGCATCAGGAAACGGAAAATCGGATTGCGCCTCATGACCGGTCAACGTCTATATTCAACGAGGGGCGTATCGGACCGCAGTAATAGCGGGTGCTTGGGCATTCCGCTTTTCGTTGTCCCCAGGCAGTAGGAAGTTTTTCCGGCTTCCTGAATCATATCGAGGATCACCTGATCCCTGCCTTCCCTTCTGCCATACTGCCCCCACGCAACAATGACTAGCCGGGCGTTTCCGATCGCATCCGCCAAGTGCTGGTCATTCGGGGGATGATGGCGGTCACCCGTGCCAAAAAGCACTTGAGGACTTTTCGTCCTAATTGAATAGAGATTGACGACCTCAAGGGACCCGAAGCCGTGGTGCCTGGCAATGTTCATGCACTGATTCAGCGTCGCATCAGGCTTTCCCGCGTCTGCGGTGCTCGGATTCAGCATCACGAACAGGCACTCGGGCTTGCCTGTCTCCCAAGTCACACTTAGCCGGTATCGGTGTCTTCCCGTATGGTCAACCATTACAAGGACATTTTCATCTTTAGGCCAAACCCCCGACTCGATCCGCACATCCTCTTCTGTCCAGACGACCATCTCCATTCCCCTTTCCCCTATCAAAAAGAAGCAGCCATAGCAGCTGCTTCTCTAAGGTATATGATGTACTTTCTAATTTAATGAGAACGCATTCTTTCACTCTACGAAATGCTGATAGGCTATTTCGGCAATGCGGGCAATCATCGCTTCCCCGCTTTGGGTTGTCTCGTTTCCCGCTGAGAAAATGCTGATGATGAGCGGCCCTTTCCCGCCGGGCAGCTCGATCATGCCGGAATCATTCACAGCGGAAGCGATCGTGCCGGTTTTATGGGCGACACGCGTTCCTGAAGGAAGTCTGGCAGGGATTCTGTCATTCAGCTGCTGTCGGTAGAGAATGTCGAGGACCGCCTCAGAAACCGCTGGATTGATAAACGCCCCCTCTGCCAGTTTCACCAGCAAGCCCGTCATGGCATCGGGTGTGCACACGTTATTTTCCCGGTCCTTCCTCATCACCCAATTTTCCTGACCGGGATCCTCATCCACATCCATCTCCAACCGCTCCTTTAGCTTCTTCCAAGATTCCTCGCTGTAGGGAGCCGGCTCCATTCCGACCGCAAGGCTCAGCAGTTCCCAGCAAGAGTGCACGATCGAGATGTTTTCAGCATCCAGCCTTCTCATTGTATCCTGGACAGCATCCTTTCCGAGCATCCCAAGAAGGACATCGGTCGCCATGTTATCACTCACGATCGTCATGAGGGTCGCCAGGTCTTTGATCGTTACCGGCAGGCCGGGGTCGAGCTCCTGCAATATGCCCGAACCCGGCACCCGGTCCTCCTCTGTAAGTGCGATTCGCGTCGTTAGGTCGATCTGGCCTTCATGCACCTGCTCGAACAGCGCAAGCAGGATCGGCACTTTGAACACGCTCGCCATCTGGAACGGTTCATCCGCACGGATTCGCACTTCTTTCCCTGATTGTAGATGCTTGAGTGATACGCCGAAGGTGGCGTCTGTTCCTTCCAATATTCTCTCGACTTTCTCCTGCAGTTGCATGGTGCCTCTCCCCTTTTCAGAACAAAGGGCGCCCACCTGGACGCCCCTCTTTATCAGATTTTCACCAGCAGCTTCGCGAAAATCGCAGCGCGCTTCGGAATCTCACTGATGACAATATGTTCGTTCCGGGCATGGATGCCGACTCCGACTGCCCCGAGGCCGTCGATTGTTGGGATGCCCATCGCCGCAGTGAGGTTACCGTCGCTCACGCCGCCGACGGATGTTTCTTCGAGCGGCACGCCAATTTCCGCTCCGGCTTCCCTTGCCAGCCGGAACAGTTCCGCCGTCCCTTCCGTCCGCTCCATTGGCGGACGGGAAATACCACCGCCGGCCTCAAGTTTCGTCCTATCCATGAAAGGCTCAAGTCCATTGATGATTCCGTCGATGCGCTCCTGTTCCGCAATCGTCGATGCCCGTACGTCCACGCCAATTTCCGCCTGGTCGGAGACTACGTTCAGCTTGCCGCCTCCACGGATCATCCCGACGTTCAGTGTCGTTCCTTTATCGTAATCAGTCAGCGACTCCAAGTATTCCGTTGCCCGGGCCGCCGCGCGGATCGCGCTCGCCCCTTCATGATGGTTGTTCCCCGAATGTGCCGACTGTCCGGTAAAGCGGATCGTATAACGGGCCGATCCTTTCCGGGCCGTCTTCAGCGCGCCGCTCCCGACTTCCGGCGGTTCGGTGACGAGTACCGCACTGCTTCCTTCGGCTACGCGCCGGATCACATGACGGGACACCGGACTGCTGAGTTCCTCTTCGCTCGTGAACAGATGGACGACCTTTTTATTAAGAGGAAGGCCAAGCTCCTTCACCGCTTTCAGCGCCCACATCGCCTGGACGAGGCCGCCCTTCATATCAAGGATTCCGGGTCCATATGCAAGATCGTCCTCTACCCGGTATTCAAGCTCACCCGGATCCCACACCGTATCAAAGTGCGACAAGATGAGAATCGTCTCTTCCCCGTCCCCGTACTCGAACTTCAGATGATCTCCGTAATCTGGCTCCGGAATCACTTCCGCCCGCTTTCCGAAGTGTCTCTCCAGAAGCTCCTGAATCCTCTCCCCGCACCGGTCGCTCCGTTCCTTATCCAATGAAGGGGAATCCGCCTCCACCAGGTAACGGATGTCCTCCAGGATGTCTTCCCGGTGGTCTTCCATGAACTTCAGCACATCATCCATTCCGATCACTCCTTTTAAAATCGAACAGGGAGAACGAAGACCGTCCTCCCCAACTCCCTTATTGATAGCCCGTCATGACGGCAACTGCGACCATAATAATTCCGACGACCGTCCACATGAGAACGAGCGGCAGGACAAACTTGAACCATTTCGAATAGGGGACCTTACCGACGGCAAGGACCGCCATCAGGACACCCGAGGTCGGCGCGATGATGTTCGTCGTCCCGTCACCGAGTTTAAATGCGAGCACAGCCGTCTGGCGCGTAATATCGAGCATGTCCGCAAGCGGCACCATGAACGGCATGACGATTGCCGCCTGGCCGGTGCCGGATGTAATGATCAGGTTGAACAGCAGGTTGAAGATGAACATCGCTTCCGCAGCCAGGAACATCGGCAGCTGCGCCATCGGCTGGAAAGCCGCGTTGACGATCGTGTCGAGCACCTTCCCGTTTTCGAGGACCACGACCACCGCACGGGCAAGACCGATAACAAGCGCACCGTAGACAATGCCCTGGGCTCCCTTGATGAACACCTGAACATATTCATTCATGCGGATACCGCCGACAAGAGCAGCCGCTATTGACATCATGATGAAAATACCGGCGAGCTCATTCGTGCTCCATTCAAACTGGAACACCCCAAAGATGAAGGTTGCCATAAAGGCGAGCGCTGTCAGCAGGACGAGTTTATGCCGCCCCGTAAACGGCCCGAACTTCTCCTCGGATTCCTTCACCGGCTCCCCGGTCTCCTCAAACGACAACAGGCTCTTTGAGCGGTCCTTGTTGATGCGCTTCACATAAAGCAGGATGTAGGTCATCGTGACCGCCAGGAGAATAAAGAACGCGATCAGGCGGAGGTGCCAGCCGGAAAACAGCTCGAGCTCTGCAATCGACTGCGCAAGGCCGGTGATAACCGGGTCGAATGTACCTGTCGCCACACCGACATACTGTCCGAGGTACACCATCGCCACACCGACGATCGGATCGAGGTTAAGCGCACGCGCCAGCACGATGCCGATCGGGATAAATGCAATGATCGCATTGCCGCTGATGCCGACAAAGTCCAGTACGGCAAATATGGCGATAAACGCGGCGACGAGCAGATACTGCTGATTCTTTGTCCGGCTGATCAGGGCGTTGACTCCAGAATTGATCGCGCCGGTGTGCTCGATCACTCCGACCGCACCACCAATGATCAGAACCATGAAGATGATCGGAGCAGAATCAATCAGCCCCTGCTGGATCGAGGTAAATGTAGAAAGCAGAGAAGCAGGCTCATTCTCGATCTTTTCGTATGTACCTTCAATGACCACATTGCGGCCGTCCACTTCTTCCCGCTGAAATTCTCCCGCCGGCAAAATATACGTCATCAGCACTGCCAATACGAGAATCCCAAAGATGATGACAAAAGCATCCGGCATCTCAAAACGACGTTTCTTGTCTGTCGACACACTCTTTCCCCCATTCATATGTTGCAAGCTTTAAAGCGTACTAATGCTATTAAATCCCAATAGTTATCATGATTTTACCGACAAAATCCGACACAGGTCAACCGAATTTTCCGATACTGACTATTCTTATATGAAGTCAGATGTCAGATTCATGGAAAAAGAGACTTGGCAGGTTAGGCCAAGTCTCTTCTTCGTTCATTTTAATCATAAGTTAATACTCAAGGTTCTCAATGATCATGGAGACCCCTTGCCCGCCGCCGCAGCAAAGGCTCGCCAGTCCGTAGCGCTTTCCTTGCTCCCTCAGTTCGTACGCAAGAGTGAGCAGCAGTCTGGCACCGCTGGCCCCCACAGGATGTCCGAGTGCGATCGCTCCCCCATTGACATTCAGTCGATCCATTTCAAACCCGAGTTCCTTCTGGACGGCCAGTACCTGGACAGCAAACGCTTCATTAACTTCAATCAGGTCCACAGCCGACATTTCCAGACCGGCGCGCTTTAGTGCCTGCCAGGTCGCCGGAACAGGACCGATTCCCATTATTTTCAGATCCACTCCGCTGATTCCCCAGGAGACGACTTTTGCGAGAGGTTTTTTTTCATGCCGTTCAATAAAGGCATCATCCCCCATGATGAGTGCTGCGGCACCGTCATTGATTCCGCTGGATGTGGCTGCCGTTACACTGCCATCTTTTTTGAAAGCGGGCCGGAGTTTTTTCATCTTCTCCAGATTGGCATCAGGTTTAATATATTCATCTTCTGATAGAAGAACTTCGCCGTTCTGCCCACTGACCGGAATTATTTCTTTATTAAAACGCCCTTTTCTCTGTGCTTCAGTTGCCCGCTGCTGGCTCATCAGCGCAAACTCTTCTTGTTCACTGCGGCTGATCTCATACTTCTCTGCCAGATTTTCAGCAGTGATGCCCATGCCAAGACCGATGTAAGGGTCCGACAGTGTGCTGCTTAGTACGTCCTCAAAATGCGGGACGCCCATCTTGATCGTTTTAAAGCGAAGGTCCCTCACGACATGAGGCGTCATCGACATGTTCTCAGCGCCACCCGCAATCACCCCGCTTGCTTCATCCAGCCGAATGGCCTGTGATGCACTGATGGCCGCCTGGAGCCCCGAGCCGCACAGCCTGTTCACCGTCAGTGCCGGTGACTCTTGAGGCACGCCGGATTTCAGTGCTACATGGCGCGCCAGATACGGAGCATTCTCACTTGAATGAATGACGTTACCGAAAAAAGCCTGCTCCAGCTCCTCAGCCGGAATTCCTGAGCGCTTAATCGCCGCTGTAGCCGCCACCGCTCCCAGATTCGATACTTCGATGTCTTTCAGACTGCCCCCGAATGATCCGAAGGGTGTCCTCGCACCATCCAAAATATAAACATTTTTCAATGATAATTCCTCGCTTTTCATTTATATTCTTCAGCCTCAGAGATCTAGTTCTGTCGTCTCAAGAACCGGCTCATTTTGACCGAAGCTCTTGATGATCAGAAAGAGAATCTCAATAGATAGCAAAAGGAATCCGAGCGGGATAAAGTACAGGATCGGATAATAGGTGACAATCCCGCCCTTCATGCTGAAGCCCAGCTGTTCCCGCGTGCCGGCAAGGGCGTATTGCCATCCGTAAAAAGTCAGCAGACTGAAAAGAACAAGTTCAACCCCCATCATGAGAATGGAGATATTCCGCTGTGAAATCTGTTTAAGTCGTTTCGTGAACATCTCAAGCTTCGGCATGATTCCGGAGCCGTACGCGTAGGCCAGTGCCGGAAAGAACGCCAGCGGCATCAGAAAATACTGGGTGATTTCATAGCTTCCGAATACACTGGAGCCCATCAAGTTTCTGGTCACCACATCAATGACGATAAACGCCATCATGATGAATATCGTCGTTCCGCTAAGCAACAGCCCTGCATATTTCACATAATGAAAGGCACGATACGCCTGATCGACAGTGCGCATAATCTTCCTCCTCTTCTAACGTGGTCACATCAGATTAGGCAACCAGGTCACAATTGCCGGGAAGGCAATCATCAGGCTGCACACCACCAGTGCCAGAACAACTGCGAAGATCATCGATCTGCCAAACAGTCTTTCAATCGAAATCCCCGTTACCCCAGAGACTGCGAATACACTTAAGCCAACCGGAGGCGTAAGTAGTCCGATTGTACAGATAACGGAAACCAGAATGCCGAACCATAAAATGTCCACGTTGATCTCTTGAACAATCGGCAACAGCACAGGAGTCGCCATGATGATAACCGCACCGCCCTCGATGAACATAAAAAGGATAAAGTAAATCAGGGACAGCAAGGCCAAAATGAGAACTGGATATTCAATCATCGGTCCCAGCGCATTGATCAACTCTCTCGGCAGCTTGGATACCGTAATAAACCTGCCAAAAATCTGTGCGGTCACCATGATCAACAGCACCATTGATGTAATCTTGACGGTTTCCGTAATCGACTCGACATAAAACTTCTTATTGACCTTGCCCAGTACAAGCGCAGTGAGGAAGCCCAAAAATGCGCCGACTGCCCCGGCCTCGGTTGGAGTGAAGACCCCTGAGTAGATACCTCCGAAAATGACCGTAACAATTACGGCACCGACCAAGACGACAAACCCTGCACGCAACGGGGTCAGTGGCTGGATTTTCCCCGCCTCAATCTCCTCATCCACTTCAGGCAGCGGCTTTCCCTGGTCCGTCTTATGGAAATAGAGCATAACCCCGATAATCACGATCGTCATCATGATTCCAGGAACAATCGCTGCAATAAAGAGGGATCCGATCGGTGTCTCTGTCACAACACCGTATAGGATCAGAATGATGCTCGGCGGGATGATTCCCGAAAGTGACCCGGCAGCTGCAATCGTCGAGCCGGCCGTTACATCCCGGAAGCCGTGCCTCCGCAGTTCCGGTACTGCAACCTGGCCAAGCGCTGCCGATGAACCAGTCGTTGAGCCTGAGACGGCGCCGAGAAATGCCCCAATGATGACTGTGAGCGCCCCAAGAAATCCGGATTTCCCTTTTGAAAACTTATACACCAGGGCGTACATATCCCTGACGATACCCGACTGGACGATGAACTGCGCCATCAATACGAACAGCGGGATGGTTGTCAGTGTGTAACTGGCAACCACTTTATACGGGTTGCTCTGCAGAAACGATGTGATATAACCTGGCCCCTCCAGCATGATGATGCCAATAACCCCCATGCTCAACAGAACGGCATGAATATGCATTCCTGCGAACAGAAGCACAAGGAACAAAACCAGCATGATGATATAAAAAATCCCAAGGCTCATCTGAACACCTCTTTTCTATCTTGTTTAGGAAAAAAAGGGAGCACGGCTCCCCCAGATTCCCCCATACGAATGCTTATTCCAATTCCATGATGGCTTCAGGAACGGTCCCGCCCTGTTCGATTACCAAGTCCCTCCAGAGAATGGCCATTTCCTTGCCGGGCTGTCCATTCCCCTCCAACTCTTCAATCCACTCAATCCAAGTGTCTTCAATCCCCTGAACAAGCAATTGCTGTGTCTCTTCATCAACATCGTCCATTTTTTCAAAGACGGCTCCATTCGCTTCGGCTTCCGTACGGATTTTCTCTGCACGATCCATCCAGACCTGGGCGCCTTTCGGAATCTGTTCATACGATGCTTCTTCCATGATTTTCTGAATATCTTCAGGAATAGTGTTCCATGTTTCTTCGGTCATGGCCCACATACCGGCGAAGTGACCCAAATTCACACCTTCAAACGTATAATTGAAGACTTCCTGCATTCCGTACCCTGTCCAATCTGCAACACTGAAGAAGCTGCCGTGGAACGCTCCCCGGTTAATCGCGTCGAACATTTCAGTGGACGGCATCGAGATGGAGCTGATGCCGACATTGTTAGCAAAGATCTCATGTACGCGTGTCGGAGATCGCAGGGAGAGCTTCTTTAAATCTTCTGCTGTGTCCAAAGTGACATCTTTGGTGGAGATGACATATTCAGCAGTTGTCGGGGTCGCGAACACTTTCAGCCCACGGCTGCTGAACTCCATTTCATTGAAGGTTTGGCCGTCTGCCAGCTCATGATCGCTCTTGACCAGTTCGCCGTATGCCTTGGTTGCGATCATCGTATCGGATTCCAGCAATGGCAGCATCGTCACTTCGCTGAGCGGAAAACGTTGAGGGTCATACTGCGTCCAAAGAGGAGCGGCAATATCGATGGCCCCGTTCTCCAGCGCTTGCAGTTCTTCGTTGATCGGAATCAGTTCCTGGTTGGCATAGTGCTCGAATTCCACACGGCCGTCTGTCCGTTCCTCAACTTCCTCCATCCACGGCACGAAGTATCCTTCCCACCAGCCATTGGCCGTACTGAGCCCTGAAGATAATGTCAGGACAATTTTTTCATCACTTTCTGCTGAAGCGGAATCCGCCGAGTCCGCTCCGCCCGACTGTTCCACACAACCTGCAGCAACCAAAGAAAACATGAGGAGTACTCCCCCGAGTGACCACTTTTTCAAATTCTTCACGCCCCTTTTCATTAGTTAAGCGCTTACATTTAAAGTCAGACCATGACTTCCTTCAGTTTCGCTTTCATGATTTTCCCCGAGTTGGTCTTCGGGAACTCTTCAACCACCCTGAACTCCGAAGGCACTTTATAAGACGCCAGCCGCTCCCTGCAGAAGTGCTCCAGCTTTTCAACAACCGATTCATCATGACCGTCCCTGAGGGTCAGCACGGCGACCACTGTTTCCCCTTTTTCGGGATGCGGGGTTCCAATGACTGCAGCTTCGAGGATGGCCGCATGCATATACAGCACCTCTTCCACCTCACGCGGGTAAACGTTAAAACCTGAGCGGATGATCAGATCTTTTTTACGGTCGATGATATAGATATAGCCCTCGTCATCCTTCATGGCGACATCACCTGTTTTAAACCAGCCATCCCGGAACGCTTTCCGGTTTTCTTCTTCACGTTTGTAGTATCCTTTCATCACATTCGGCCCTTTGACGACAAGCTCACCTGGTGTCCCAGGAGGAGCTTCTTCAAACCCTTCACTCATGATCTTGACCTGAACGTCCTCGATCGGTAGCCCGACGCTTCTCAGCTTCTTTTTTCCGACCGCCGGATTCATGCAGACGACCGGTGATGTTTCCGTGAGTCCATACCCTTCAACAATTTCAAAGCCGAATCGCTCTGTCCACCGCTGAAAAATTTCTTCAGGCAACGGCGCAGCTCCGGTATAAGTCATCCTCAGCTTCAGGTCATAATCAGCCAGATCAGGTTCGTTCAAGATATAGGTAATCATCGTAGGCGGTCCAAAAAAGTAAGTTATGCGCTGTTTTTCCATTTTACCGAGTGTCTCGGCGGTTGACTTCCAGCGTTTTAGTAAGTAACAGTAGCCGCCGCTGATAAGTGTAGGATTGAGCAGATTGCTCTGGGCGGCGATATGAGTGAGCGGCGCCACAATCAGCGTCCTGTCCCGGTCAGTAAGTCCAAGGTTGCGTCCGAACACATCCGCATTGATATACAGATTGTCATGCGTCAGAACCGCTCCTTTGGGAACGCCTGTTGTTCCGGATGTATAGAGTATCGTGCAGTCTTCCTGATAACGGTTGCCCGGGGCTGCATCCCCCTGCTCGATATAGCGGTCAAAGTCCGGGCCGGTCACGATCAGTTCCACCGGCCAGTCAAGTCCGCTGTTTTTCACTTTCTCCACGATCTTGCTTTCCGTGATGATCAGCTTTGGCCTGCAGTCATTTAAGATGACGCCATACTCTCTGGAAGCAAGGGAAGGATTGACCGGTACATTAATGACGCCCGCCCGCATACTCGCGTAGTAGCTAATGACCAATTCAGGACTGTTCTCCAGGATGATGGCCACCTTGTCTCCCGGGCCGATCCCCCGCTCCGTGAACCGGTTGGCCAGCTTCTGTACACGTTCATTTAATTGCCGGTAGGTGAGCTCTCCGGAATCCCAGCCGAGTGCAGGGTTTTCCGGACGGCTTTCAGCTTGTTCCTGCAGTTTCAGATCCAGATTCACTTGCTTCACTCTCCTTATCCTTACCGGCCGGCAAAGCTCGGCTTACGTTTCTCGATAAAGGCCTGGACGCCTTCTTGCGCATCATCATTTTTGAACACATCCGAGAACAGTTCAATTTCATACCGGATCCCTTCCGCCAGAGGAAGGTTCTGGCCATGCACCACTGCTTTTTTGATCTTCTCGATTGCCGCTTTCGGCTTTGCGGCCAGTGTTTCGGCCCAGCGGATCGCTTCACCATCTGACTCCCCGGCCGGCACCACCCGGTTGACCAATCCTGCCTGCAGGGCATCGTCCGCACCGATGGAATCGCCGAACATCATAATTTCCATCGCCTTTGAACTTCCGACCAGCCTTGGCAGGCGCTGTGTGCCGCCCGCCCCCGGGAAGATGCCCAGGTTGACTTCCGGCAGCCCCAGCTTGGTGTTCTCATCACAGATTCTGAAGTCACAGGAAAGCGCCAGCTCCAGGCCTCCGCCCAGCACATGTCCCTTTAGCGCGGCGATAACCGGAATTGGAAGCTGGCTCAGCTTCTCAAATGTCTGATGAAAGGTCGCGGTCATCGATAAATCCCTCGAGCCGAGTTTTGGCACGAACTGCTGGATGTCCGCCCCAGCGGAAAATGCCTTCTCGCCAGACCCTTTGATCACCAGCGCACGAATCTCGTCATTACGGTAGATTTCATCCAGGTAACCCGACATGGCCTTGATCAATTCCGGATTCAGAGGGTTGTACGGCGGACGATTAATCTCTATCACCGCGATGTTCTGATGGACTTCAAACAACAACACGTTTTGCATCTTCTTTCACTCCCCCTTCATAGCTGTAGAAGCCTTTCCCGGTTTTCTTTCCAAGGTCCCCGGCTTCGACCATCTTCTTAAGTATCGGGCACGGTCGATATTTCGGATCACCGAACCCTTCATACAGGGACTCCAGTGCCCACAGGGTCGTATCAATCCCTGCCATATCAATCGTCCGGAGCGGCCCCATTTTGTGGCCGTATCCGTCGATAAAGCCCTGGTCAATCTCTTCCGCAGTTCCGACGCCTTCCATGAGTGCAAAGCAGGCTTCGTTGACCATCGGCAGCCAGATCCGGTTCATCAAAAAGCCCGGATAATCTTTCTCGGCGGTGATCAGCCGTTTGCCCAGCCCTTCGCCCAACTCCTTCGCTTTTTCATAAGTTTCTTCTGAGGTCTGATAGCCCTTGATCAGTTCCAGCAAAGCCATCATCGGGACTGGGCTAAAAAAGTGCATTCCGATCACTTTTTCAGGTCGAGAAGTGGCGCTGGCAATCGCCGTAATAGAGAGCGTTGACGTATTGGAGGCAAGAAGGCAATCCACTCCTGCAAGTTGGTCAAGCTTCTCAAACACCTGTTTTTTCAGCTCAAGCTTTTCCGGGACGGCCTCAATGACCGCATCCGCCTCTTCCACCGAAGCCCAATCCATCGCATACTTGATCCGGCTCAAGACTTCAGCCGCACTCTGAATCTTCTTTTTCGATTCGAATTTCTCCAATGACGCAGAAATGCTCGTTCTGGCTTTGTCCAGGCCTTCCTCAGAAACATCCACGATCGTGATGTCAAAGCCGGCCTGTGCCGCCACCTGCCCGATTCCAGAGCCCATGATGCCTCCACCGATCACCGTGACCTTCATATCGATCTCCCCTATCTGTTCAAGAATGTTGGTTAGTCAGCCAGAATCTGTTTGGCGATGATGATGCGCTGAATCTGATTGGTCCCTTCGTAGATCTGCGTGATCTTCGCATCCCGCATCATCCGTTCTACCGGATAGTCTTTGATGAACCCGTTTCCGCCCAACAGTTGGACAGCATCCGTCGTGACTTGCATCGCGGTATCCGATGCAAAGCACTTGGCCATGGACGAATAGGCGATGACATCCTCATCGTTCTGGTCGAGCATCATGGCAGCTTTCTGGACAAGCAGCCGGGACGCCTCCACTTTCATCGCCATATCTGCCAATGTGGACTGGACCATCTGGAAATGCTGGATCGGCTTTCCGAACTGTTTCCGTTCCTTGACGTATTCAAGGCAATATTCATAAGCGCCTTTAGCGATACCGGTAGCCTGCGCACCGACGACCGGCCGGGTGATGTTAAAGACATTCATCAGGATTTTGAACCCCTCGCCTTCACCGCCAAGCAAGTTCTCTTCAGGGACAAAAACGTCTTCGAGGAACAGCTCTCGGGTGACCGATCCGCGGATGCCCATCTTGTTCTCCTTTTTTCCGAAGGAGAATCCAGAGGTGCCCTTCTCCACAATGAACAGTGAAATCCCGTTTGTCCGTTCTTCTGATGTCCTGGCCACAATCACATAGATTTCTGAATCACCGGCATTGGTAATGAAAATCTTGTGCCCATTCAGCCGGTAGCCGTTGTCTTCTTTCACGGCCCTAGTTTGGATGCCGGACACATCAGATCCCGCTCCCGGCTCTGTGATCCCGAACGATCCCAATACTGCACCGGTCGCCAGGGGTACTACGTATTTCTTTTTCTGTTCTTCTGTTCCCGCCAATAGAAATGGCGTGATGGTGAGTGCCTGTGTCGACAGTGCGACAGAGGTGGATGCGCACGCTGCCGCAATTTCCTCTACCACCGACACATGGGCAGCCGTATCGGATCCAACGCCTCCATACTCCTCCGGAACATCGATGCCGAAGAATCCGTTTTCCGCCAACAGCCGAATATTCTCCCAAGGCGTCTCGCCCTTTTCATCAACCTCCTGAGCTCGTGGGGCAATTTTCTCTCGTGCAATTTTCCCTGCAATTTCTTTGATCATCTGAGACTGTTCGGTCATCAGCATGTTCTGCTTCCCCCTTTTAGGTGCTCATTTCTCGTCTTTCCTTGAATACCGGCTGCCGCTGTTCCAGGAACGCACCGATCCCCTCCAGGGAATCGGGATAATCAAACATCATTGAAAACGCTCTCATTTCTTGGTTGAGCATAGAACTGTCGTCTGCCTCAGTACGGCTAAATAACTGTTTGGCAACCGCAAAGGCCAAACTGCTCTTGTTGGCCAATGATTCGGCCAGGAGCAGCGCATCCTCAAGTGGCCGGTCACTCACATTTCTGACGAGGCCAATGGACCGGGCCTCCTCAGGCCGAAGCAGCTTTCCGGTATAGATCAGATCCGTTGCATGGGCTTTTCCCACCATCATCTGCAGTCTAGTGATGCCTCCTCCGCCGGGTATCAGTCCGAGATTGATTTCCGGCATTCCGTAAAGGGCATCCGGTCCTGAAATCCGGAAGTCGCAGGTCAGAATCAGTTCAAGGCCGCTTCCCAAACAGTATCCATTGACTACCGCGATATATGGCTTGCCTGATTGAATGATCAGATCCTGAAGGTCCTTTGCCTTTTCAGCAAACCCGTAGGCCTGAGAAACGGATAGTCCGCTGATTTCTTTCAGGTCCGCTCCTGCCAGAAAAGATTCCCCTTCCGCCTTCAAGATCACAGCCCTCACGGCAGGATCCTGGTTAAGTGTGAGAAATGCGGATGACAGCTCGGCAGTCAGGTCTGAATCCAGTACATTTGTATCGGCCGACTGCCTGATTGTCACCATACCTACATGCCGGTCCCGCTCAATGACCAGCTTTTCATAAACCTTCATGACTCCACCCCCTCTACATCCCAATCACCGCAGATTTGCCTGCTGCCCAGTATTATTGCAAGTTCCATGCCAACTTTTTAAAGCACGTCACAACTGCATTCTGCTATTTACCGGACTGACCGTGGTGAAATATTTCACAGAACCCGGTGATGTTTTTCACCAACCCAGCAAAACAAATAAAGACCGGTGAATTTTTTCACCGGCCTACATTCCATATTTTTTTATTTTCTTCACTAGTGTCGAATGGTCCACCCCGAGATGCCGCGCTGCTTCCCTTATCGTCTTGTAGCGGTCCAGCGCCAGCCGGATCATCCGTTTTTCGGTCTGCTCACGCAAATCCGGCAGCGGAATAATTTCATCCGAAAAATAGTCATCCGCTTGTTTCTTCAGAAGCTCACGCGGTAGATCCCTGGCGTCAATTTCCGGGCCCTCCGTCAGAATCACCAGTTGCTCCATCGTATTTTCCAGTTGCCTGACGTTTCCCGGCCAGGCATATTCAGAAAGGAGGCGGGAAGCACTGTCGGTCAGACGTTTATCCACCACATACTTCTTGTTGTACTTCTCCAGGAAGTGTCTGCAGAGAACCGGTATGTCTTCCTTCCGGTCGCGGAGCGGCGGAATCTTGATCGGGATGACATTCAGGCGGTAATACAAATCTTCTCTAAACCCGCCCTCCTGTACCAGTTGTTTCAGATCCCTGTTGGTGGCGGCAAGAAAACGGATATCCAGCTTTCTCGGTTTTGTACCGCCTACCCGGGTGACTTCGCGGGTCTGGATCACCCTGAGCAGCTTGACCTGGAGATGCAATGGGATTTCTCCGATTTCATCCAGAAGTACCGTTCCTTTGTCGGCTGCTTCCAGCAAGCCGGGCTTTGCACTCAGTGCGCCTGTGAATGCCCCCTTTTCATGCCCGAATAATTCTGCTTCCATCAACGTTTCGGGGATTGCCCCGCAGTTGATCTGGATAAACGGAAAATCGCGCCGATCGCTGAATTTATGGATCGTTTTGGAGACGACTTCCTTTCCGACCCCCGATTCTCCGATGATCAGGATATTTGCCTCGGTCTTTGCGACTTTCGCGACTTTCTCTTTTAGCTTTTTAGTCTCAAAGGATACGCCGATCCACTCATCTGTTTTCAGCATCTGGAGCCTGAGCTGTTGCAGCTCCGTATAATTGATGTCGACCTGGTTATGGTGCTCCCGGTACAGGTCATCGATCCTTGAAAAACGGTGGTAGTTGGCCACATAACAGATAATCTCGCCGTCTGCATCATAGACTGGTTTACTTGTGATGAAGACTTCGATTCCTGTCCGGAGCTTCTGAGAAATGGTCAGCGGGTCTTTCTTCAAGATTTTCATCGATTGACTGATGATGATTCCGTCTTCCTCCATGTCCTTCGGAGTTTTCCCCACGATTTCAGATGTAGGCACCCCCGAAATTTTCTCAACCGCTTTATTGGCATAGAAAATCTTTCCCCGCAGATCCGATAGCACGAAACCGTCAAAACTCTGATCGATGGCCTCCAGAAAAACCCGATCGATATTCAACATTGTTTGAAGACTCATCATCTCTTCCCCCTGTCACTAGCCGGGTCCTGCCATCCAGTTTTATCTATCATACCAAATTTTCAGACAATGGGTTGCCTATCAGATGGATATCACCCATAATTAATAGAACAAAGTTCCTTGCTTAATGAGGTGAAGCAATGTGCAGATTCAATTAACTCAACGTCAGGAACAACAGCTGATCATGACGACGGAGCTGAGGCAGTCCATCGAGCTCCTGCAGATGAACCAGATGGAGCTTACTGATTTTTTGCAGGAACAGGAGATGGAGAATCCGCTGATTGAACTTGAATATCCGGATACCCGGACGAGCCATTCAAAAAAGAATCACCCTGTGGGCGCCCAAGGTCCTGAATGGATTGAGCAGATTGGATCAGAACCTCAGTTGGACCGGCGCGAGTTATTGCTTAATCTAGAATTCACATTTCGGGATCCCGATAAAATCCGCTTTCTCGCTTACCTCATCGGACAACTTGATGACAACGGGTATTTGCAGCTTTCCTCTCATGATCAGATGGACGAAGAAGGACTGGGCCGGGGAATACGGCTTTTACAAGAAATTGGACCTCCCGGAATTGGTGCGCGGAACCTGCAAGAATGTCTGTTGCTTCAGCTGGAAAACCAAAACGAAGATGCCCTTGCTATGCGTCTGATCCGTGACCATTTCGAACTGCTCTCCCGCAGGAAATGGAATGATATTATGCGATCCATGGAAATTTCAATGGATGAATTGAAGGAGGCGGTTGACCGGATCCGTTCTTTGAATCCGAGACCCTGTGAACTGGATGCTGCACCGCCACCTCACTACATCATTCCGGACGTATGGATCATCCTGAATCAAAATGGAGACCTGAACTACCGGCTCAACGGCCAAGCCCTCCCCCAGATCAAACTGAACACTGACTACCTGCCGCTGATGCATCAGTCAAACGACGTTGGCCATTATCTTCAGGATCGTCATAAGCAGTACAACTGGCTGATCAAAAGCCTGGAACAGCGGCAACAAACACTTTCAAAGATTACAGCCTTCCTTATCGATCATCAATCCGCATTTTTCCGAAAGGGCGAGCTGTTTTTGAAACCGCTTACGATGGCTACTGTTGCTGATGCCCTGGACATTCACGAATCGACCGTCAGCCGTTCTGTGAAAAACAAGACCATGCAAACACCGATCGGCCTCATCAATATGAACGACCTGTTTTCCTCGGCACTGGATTCTTCGGAGTCGCCGGCTGCTTCAAGCACACAAGTCAAATCCCTGTTGAAAGACTATGTGCTAAATGAGAATAAATCTAAGCCCCTGTCGGACCAGAAGCTCGTCAACCTGATAAAAGATGAACACGGCATTACTGTCTCCCGGAGGACGATAGCAAAGTATCGGGATGAGCTGAACATCCCGGGTTCGAGCGGGAGGAAGGAGATTGGGTGATGCTTTTATACAAAAAGAGACGTTGCGGACAGCCATGTCTACAACGTCTTGTTGTCTTATTTAATCCTTTTGCTCTGCAGGCTCCCCTGCTTTCACCAGATCCTGACTCCGCCCCATCAGGACAGCCAGCACAATGATCAGAACACCTGTCCCGAGAAGCAGCCATTCGATCCGGACCACGTCTGCCAGCGGCCCGAAGACCAGCATGCCGAGTGGCATCATCGAGGTGGAGATCATGCCCAGCACGCCGAACACCCTGCCAAGATAATCTTCTTCAACCTTTTCCTGCAACAGCGTCATGGCCGGTGTGTTGAAGATTGGCATGGCGATTCCGAAAAGTGCCATGAAGGCGAGATAGATCCAGAAGACCGGCACAATGCCGAGACCCAGTGTGCAGATGCCCATGATGACGCTGGCAAAACCAAGCGTCCTAATCCGGTTCCGGAATCCGCCCCACGAAGCAATAATGCCCCCGCCTGCCATCATGCCGACGGAAAAGGCAATTTCAATGGCGGTCAGACGCCAGATATCATCCCCGAAGCTTCTCGTGACCTGAAGAGGTGTCAGAAACGCCGCTGGTGCCATCAGGACGAAGAAGACCGCGAAAAAGAAGAAGAACTTTTTCAGGAATGCATGTTCACCGATGTAGCGGAGTCCTTCCTTGAAATCGCTGAGGTAGCTCGTCTCCTGCTTGCTGGCAGCCTTTTCATGTACGGCCACTTTTACGAAGAGCAGCAGCGTGAGAATCGCGATCGCCGCAGTCACCACATCGACGAAGAAGATGACTTCGATTGAGGCCATCGCTAGGAGAGCGGCACTGACCATCGGTGAGACAAACATAATGACCGCCTGAATACTGCCGTTAATACCATTCACCTGTGTCAGCTTCTCTTTCGGAACGATCTGCGGAAGGATTGCACCGACAGCAGGCGTTTGGATACCTGTACCCAAAGCCCGGATTGCTGCCATAAGGAACAGCAGCCAGATCGCGTCATAGCCCATCAGGAAGAGAATCGCCAGAATCAGCGTCGACAACGCAATCAGCCCATCCGCCAAGATAATCAGGATCTTCCGGTTATATCGGTCCGCCCAAACCCCTGCCACAGGGGACAGAAGGAACGTCGGGATAAATCCGCAAATGATGTATAGCGTCATCATCATCCCTGATTTCGTCTCCAGCGTGATATGCCACATGATCGCATACTGCACGAGTGACGAGCCGAACAGTGAGATCGTCTGGCTGCTCAAGAAAAGCACAATATTTCTCAGCCAGTTTTCCTTGCCCAAATTTCGATCAATATTCATCGTTTCCCACTCATTTCTTTTCAATTTTGTTGGGAAGTCCGATTTTGAAAACACAAAAAAGAGGCGGTATTCGCCCCCTCTTTGCTTAAACCTCTATCAGGTTTCCAAAAGACAGACCAATCCCGTTACCCCGCGCTGGAGCAGGGTATCCATTATATTCAGTTGAATGGAAAACGGAATCGCAATTTCATCGACGCGGTCATCATGGAAACCTCCTGTACGTGTAGTTTTATTAGAATAACTGATGAGAGCGGGTTAGGCAAATAGTTTTGAAATAAAAAAGGGGCACTATTGAAAGTGCTCCTAGAAGGGTCTCATCCGAGGTAACCATCCAATTCCCCAAGGTAACCACTCACCCTATCCCCCTACCAATACCAAACCGCCGCCACAATCGAGATCACTGTAAACAGCCCGCTAAATACCGCCCCGATCACATACTGCTCCCGTTTTTCAATTACTTTCGTTTCAAAAGCCAAATATGTCGGTATGGAGTGGATCGGCAGGACGAGCATGCTGCCGACGATCAGGATGACCAGGAATGCGAGCTGCACCGGTTCGATGCCGATGAGTTCGGAGTACGAGATGACGATTGGGAAAATGACGACCAAGGCACCTGATGGGATGATAAAGAAGAATCGCAGGGTGAAGACGATCAGGGCGATGACCGAAACTTTCACCGCAACGCCTGCATCCTCCAGAATCAGTCCGGTCAGCAGACCGGCGAGCGCATCGGCGGTACCGTTTTCCGCCAGGATCAGTCCCAGTGAAAACGCCGCTCCGAGCATGAGAAAGGTTTCCCAGTCGTACTGGCGCACCGTCTGATTGGTGATCAGGCCCATTTTCGGCAGGGCGAACAGCGCAATCAAAATGATCGGCGGGACGATGAGGGGCACTTTCCCTTCATCGAGAAACATCCATGCAAGGATCATCAAAATGAATCCGGCAATGACGATCCAGAACCGGGCGCCAAGCGGTTTCCGCTCTTCTTCCAAAAGCTCAGCACTTGCTTCATCCAGCACCACAAGCCCGGCTTCGGGGAAACTCCGTTTCAAGTACTGCCACATAAACAGCACCATCGCGACCGCTCCGATCCAGAGCGGCGGGGCGACTTTGGCGAACCATTCCAGCCAGGTGAGTTCGGCGACGCCGTAGTCTTTCAGCAGCTGATGCGCCAATATCGGAAATCCTCCCCCGGTGAAGACGATCATCGTGGCGTTCTGATTCACCATGCCGATCAGGAACAGGCTGTATTTATGGAAAAGGCTCCTGTGCGGATAGCCGTACAGACTGTTGATGCGGGCCATGAGCGGTTCCATGATTTTATAGCGGGCGGCGGCGGACGGCAGGAAGATCGGCAACGCCAGGATAAATGCCGGGAGTCCCGCGATGATTGCAGCCGGTCCGCCCTTACTCAGCTTAATCAGGATTTTCGCGATGACCTGGTCGACCTCTGCCGTGACCAGAGCCTTGCTAAGAAGCGACAGCACAAGCACGAAATACAGTGCAGGTGACAAAAAACCGCGCAGGGTTTCTTCGACCGTTTCCGCCAGCCCGAACAGAAACATCAGTGCCAAAAGCAACAGGCTCGCCGCCCCGCTCGGGATCGGTGCCGCAATCCAGAAATACACTGCGATGATCAAAAGAAGGAGCGTCATCTGCTGTTCTCCGCTGAACCCGCTCAAAAAAACGGGCTGAATGATTCCCGTAAAGAGGATCATCAGCCCGATGGCGAGCAGCAGCGCCGCCCTTCTGTTCAATAATGCGTTCACGCTTCCGTCGCTTTGTTTTTGTTTTTGCGAAGCTGTTTAACGAGCGGGAAGACAAACGACAGCAGTGCAAGGAAAAGCAGGCTGAGGGCAATCTTGTCGTCCAGGAAGATGGACAGGCTGCCGTTCGAAATCGTCAACGCCTGCCGCAGCGACTGTTCGAGCATCCCGCCCAGGATAAATGCCAGGATAAACGGCGGTGCCGGGAACGAGAAGAGCCTCATCAGGAACCCGATCACACCGAACAAGAGCAGCATGTACAGGTCAAATGTGTTGAAGCTGATTGCGTACACACCGATCATACTGAAGACAATAACGAGTGAAATCAGCAGCGGACGCGGGATCTTGAGGATCTTCGCGAAGTACGGGATCAGCGGCAGGTTGATGATCAGCAGGAAGATGTTTCCGATGTACATCGATGCGATGACACCCCAGAAAATCTCCGGCCGGTCAGTCATGAGCATCGGGCCCGGCTGGACGCCGAGGACGAGGAACGCACCAAGCATGACAGCTGTCGTCCCGGACCCCGGAATCCCGAGGCTCAGGAGTGGAACAAAGGCACCGCTTGTCGCGGCGTTGTTCGCCGTTTCCGGAGCGGCCAGCCCTTTGACGGAGCCCTTCCCGAATTCATCAGGATTTTTCGAAAGCCGCTTTTCAAAGATATAGGAGATAAACGATGCGATGGTCGCACCTGCACCAGGGAGCACCCCAAGGATAAAGCCGAGGAACGAGTGGCGCGTCATCGGTCCGCTCATATCCTTCAGGTCTTTTTTATCCAGCTTCAGGCTGCCGATGTTATGTGTGTCGCTGACCGACTTGTCTTTCCGGTTCAAAACAAGTGAACATACTTCTGCAATCGCAAACAGACCGAGCGCGATGACAAGGAAGTCGAGCCCTTCAAGCAAGTTCATGTTGCCGAATGTGTAGCGTTGTGTCCCTGTCTGGGCATCGATGCCGATCGTGACGACCATGAAGCCGGCAACAGCTGAGATTAGTGCCTTGATCGTCGAACCTTCAGACAGGCTGGCAATAGCGGTGAGACCGAGCAGCATCAGTGCGAAGTATGCGGCGGGTCCGAACGAAACAGCCACACTCGACAGCGCCGGTGCCAGAAGCATGAGCAGGACGACCGAAACCGTACCGCCGGTGAACGAAGCGATCGCCGCAATGGCAAGTGCCTTTCCGGCCTTTCCCTGCTGGGCCATCGGATAACCGTCAAACGATGTTGCGACTGCACCGGATACACCCGGTGCATTCAGGAGAATCGACGAGGTAGACCCCCCGAAGATAGCGCCGTAGTAGACACCCGCCATCATGATAAGCGCAGTCGCCGGTTCCATCCCGAATGTCATCGGGATCATGACGGCGATGGCACTGATCGGGCCAAGACCCGGTAGCATCCCGATGATCGTCCCGACAAAAACCCCCAGGATGACGAACAGGATCGCCTCAAGACTGAACGCAGTCTGAAAGCCTGTGATGATTCCATCTAAAGAACCCATAGTAACCTCCTAATTAGAACGGCAGAACCCCGCTCGGCAGTGTGATGCTGAGCAGCTCCGTGAACATAAAGTAAAGGACGAGCGGGAATACGACTGCGGTGATGCCGCTTGCGACGTGATTCCTGTACCCGAGGAAGAACGAACAGAAGAAGATGAACAGCGCCGTCGTGAGGACAAAGCCGATCACTTCAAGAAGCAGGATGTACGCCAAGATCAATCCGGCGACACCGAGGAGCATGCCGATCTCTTTTTTCGGAATGTCGCGCCTCTTTTTCTGCTCTTCCGTTTCGGAATCTTTTGCGAAGAACAGGAAAATCGAAAGGACAATCAGCAGTACGCCCAGCGTTTTGGGCAGGACGTCAGCATCGACGATCGCGTATGGATAGCTGGGGATGCGGAACGCACCGAACAGATACAGCGCACCGATTGCGACAAGGACGAGGCTGACTTTCTGATTCATCGTTTTAAGCATGGGAACATCTCCTGTGATGCTGTATTGATGGTTCGTCATTTTTCGCGCCCAAGATGGATGGAACCCCCCGCCTCTTTTCAGAAGCCGGGGGTTCCGGAATCTTGAACTTTTCGGAAGACGGGCGGAGCCGGTCATTCCAGGATAATTCGTCAGACAGCCTGCTTACTTCGCAAGGCCGAGCTCGTCGAGGAGTGTCTGGATCTCTTCGCGCTGCTCATCGAGGAACGTTTTATACTCTTTGCTGTCCAGGTACATTTCGTTCCAGCCAAACTGCTCGCGGATTTCCCCGAATGCTTCGGAGTCGCTGAGTTCCTTGAATTTCTCTTCGTAGTACTCGATTGCAGCCGGTTCCATGCCTGCAGGACCGAAGAAGCCTCTCCAGTTGATGAACGTTTCATCGATGCCCTGTTCCTTGGCAGTCGGGAAGTCTTCGAGGACTTCGCCTTCCAGGCGCTCTTCGGATGTGACGCCGAGTACGCGGACCTTGCCGGCCTTGACCTGCTCGACTGTTTCGGCAACACCTGTAGAGTAGACATCCACGCTGCCGTTCAGCAGCTGGGTCATGCCGCCCGCATCCTGTGCGGAAACGTACTTGATCTTCGTAATGTCAACGCCTGCAGCTTTGGCGATCTGGACAAATTGCATATGGTCCATCGAGCCGGGGGACGACGTGCCGACAACGGTTACGCTTGCCGGGTCTTTCTTCATGTCTTCAAACAGTTCGTTCAGGTCCTGCCACTTTGCGTCTTCGCGCACCGCGAATGCCGCATAGTCCGCGATGACGTTCGCGATCGGTGTGAAGTCTTCGTGGTCATATTCGGACTGCCCGTTCAGCGGGATGAAGATCATCGGAGGCGAAGTGACAAACAGCTTGTGCGGGTTGCCTTCATAGTTGGCGATGTACGACCAGCCGACAGCGCCTCCGCCGCCTTCTTTGTTCGTGACGCCGATTTTGCCGTCAATGATTTCTTCTTCCTGAAGGACTTTCGCCGCCATACGGGCAGTTGTGTCCCAGCCGCCGCCTGCGCCTGCAGGAGCGACAATCTCGATGGATTCTGATGGTGTGAATTCTCCGCCGTCTCCGGCATTGGCGGTTTCGGACGCACCGTCATTGCTTCCGCAAGCGGCCAGCATCATGGACAAGCCCAGTGCAGCGGGCAGTAGGAATTTCTTCAATGGTGGTTCCCCCTTCGTTTATACGAATTTCTTCAATGACATAGTTTTCAGTTTAGTAGCCCAATTGCGTACTGTAAACGTTTGCAATTTAATGGGCGTTTTGTTCATTGTGTTCACGAGGTTAAGTACAGTTCAAACCTAGGAGCCCATATTCGTACCCTAGTGGTAACCACTCCATGCGCCGGGGTAACCACTCGCCCGCCCGATGTAATCACTCATCAAAAAAACGCCGCTCCGGGGCGGCGTTTAGCTGTTTTTGTTGATGAAGTATTTCCGTTCGGGTCTTCCTACGGCTCCGTATTCCAGGTCGGCGATGGCTTCGCTTTCGGAGATGAGGTATTCCAGATAGCGGCGAGCGGTGGTGCGGGAGGCACCGATCTGTTCGCCCATTTCTTCTGCGGTGATGCCGGCGTCCAGTTGCTGAAGGGTATCCCGGACCTTGTCCAACGTAAGGGGATCGATGCCTTTTGGAGTCTGGGCCTGGGCCGGCTGTTCCGCCTCAACGGACACACCGAGCAGCCGGTCGAGCAGGGCCTGGTCAAAGTCACTGACGCCACCGATCCGCTCCCTCTTCATCTTATATCGGGCGACCGCCTCGATAAACCGCTCCTTTTTCACCGGCTTGATGATGTAGTCGGTGACGCCTTGGTTGAGAAGTCGGCTGACGATGTCGTGCTCGACCGCTGCTGAAATGATGATGAAGTCGAGTTCAGGACGGATCATTCTCAGCTTCGGGATCAGTTCGACGCCGGTGGTGTCCGGCATAAAGACATCCAGAAGCACCAGATCGACTTCCTTTTCCTCCACCGCCTTCACCGCGTCACGGCCTGTCAGTACTTTCCCGACCACTTCCACCTCCGGTATCTCTCCCAGAAACCCTTCGTGGATGCCGGCAATCCTGAAATCATCTTCTACAATCAGTACACGGATCATCCAACTCCTCCTTCCTGCTTTGGTATGAATACGGTGAACACCGCTCCGCTCCCGGGGCTGTTATGCGCTTCGATATAGCCGCCGAGTTCATCCACCACCTCGCGCACGAGCGGAAGGCCATACCCTCTTCCGGCTGATGCCTTCGTGGAATATCCCCGTTCATAAAGCCGGTCCAGTTCCTCTTCAGGCAGGCCGCCTCCGCTGTCTGCGACTTCAAAGATGATTTCCTGACCAATGTCCGTCGCAAAAAACGTAACTTCCTGGCGTTCTGCGCTCCGCACTTCTTCCATGGCGTTGTCGAGAAGATTCCCGAGGATCGTGACAATCTGGGCGATGCCTATGTGCCCGGGAAGCGGGCCGAGCTCGCTGTTGTCATCGATATTGAACTGGATTTTGTTTTCCGATGCCTTGCCGAGCTTGCCCATGAGGATCGCCTGTACGGTCGGGTCCTGGATCTGTGTGAACAATATCCGGTTCTGGCTGCGGGCGGTGTCGAGCTCGTCCGAGATCAGTTCAATGGCTTCATTATAGTTCCCCAGCTGCATGAGTCCTGAGATGACATAAAGCTTGTTCGTGTATTCATGGGTCTGGGCCCTCAGATATTCCGAGTACTCGCGCACCTCCGACAGCGTGTCGACCAGTTCCTTCAGCTCGGTCTTGTCCCGGAAGCTGAATACTGCACCCGCAGGCTGGCCTTCCCGCTCGACCGGCACCGCATTCACGATTACATGCCGGTCGTTGATGACCGCTTCCTCATTCGACAGGCGGGCATCCGGCCGGAGAAATCGTCGGGCTTCCAAGTCCGGATGCACCTCGTCCAGCCGGCTGATGTCCTGTTTTTCCGAAAGTCCGAGCAGTCGCCGCGCCGAACCATTCAGCATCGTGACCTCCCCCGCCTTGTCCACCGCGATGATGCCCTCATGGACCGAAGACAAAATCGCTGTCCGCTCGGTGTAAAGGGATGCGATTTCCGCCGGCTCCAGCCCCATCGTATCCTTCCGGATGCTGTCTGCGAGCCGGATGCCGCCGATCACGCCAACGACAATGATAAGCAGGGCAAGTGCAATGATCTTGCCGAGCCGTTCATAGATAACGGAGCGGATATCTTCGACCATGAACCCCACCGAGACAACCCCGACAATATTATCCTCATAATCCAGAATCGGCGCCTTCCCCCGGACCGAGGGACCGAGACTGCCGACCGCCTCAGAGATGTACGACTCGCCACCGTGCAAAGCACGGTCATTATCCCCCCCGACCATCTTCTTCCCGATCTTGTCCGGATCCGGGTGCGCATACCGGATGCTGTCCGCGTTCCCGATGACGACATATTCCGCCCCGGACAAAATCCGCACCTCCGTCGCGATCGGCTGCAGGATCACTTCGGGATGCGCCTCATTAAACGCGTTGCGCACAGACGGCATCTTCGCCACCACCTGCGCCATCTGCAGCCCCCTCTCCCCCATCTCCTGTTCAATCCGCTGGTACTCCATAACAGAATAAAAGATGGTCAGGAGAAGCGAGACGAACAAGATCAGGCCGGTGACCAGGCCGAGTATTTTGGTTTGCATGGAGACATTGGGAAACATAAGGAGTGCTCCTTTAATAGGTCAATCGGTTCAGATCTTATTGCCTCTATCATAAAGGTTATTTAGGGTTGGATGAATAGTTGTGAGAAAGTTTCTATTTAATTCTTTAGAAAAAGTAAAAAGCAGCACGCCCGAATTGCCGGACGTGCTGCTCTCTCTATCTTAGTCACTTCTCACTTTTTATACTTCAACAAAGCCTCCAGCATGATTTCCGCCGCATTTCCGATATACGCCCAATCCGAGTCTTCTTCCGGATTGTGACTGATTCCTTTGATGCTCGGGACAAAGAGCATGCCGACTTCAGTATGACGGGTAAGTGTGTTGGCGTCATGGTTGGCGCCGCTGACCAGTTCCATCACGGGAAGATTAAGCTCACTTGCCGCTTCTTTAAGAACTCCTCTGACACTCTCCGAAAGCTTGCTCGCCTTTTTCTTTACGCCCGGGATAATTTCCACATGATAATTTGCCCTTACCCATTCCAGAATTTCTTTTTCGAACGAATCAATGCTTTCCTGATTTCCCGATCGGACTTCGAATGTGAGTTCCACTTCGCCCGGGATGACGGTAGCGAGATTGGGCATCACATTCAGTTGTCCGACGGTAGCGACAGTCCCATCTGTGTACTTCTTCACCGCTTGATGTATATGAAGGACAATTTCACTGGCATGGACGAGTGCATCATCCCGTGAGTTCATCGGCATCGTTCCTGAATGGCCCGGGGTGCCCAGCACTTTGATATTTGACCTGGAGATTCCCGCGATATTAGTGACGATTCCCGTCTTATTGTCATTCTCTTCAAGGACAGTACCCTGCTCGATATGAAGCTCAAGGAATGCCTTGTACTCGGGCAAGGTTCCGACTGCACGCCGGATCTCTTCTTTTGTCACACCGAGAGAATCCAACAAGGAATCATCAAACTCATCGGGGTCCACCTGGCCGGTCACGACGCGGCTACCGAATGTGCCGCCCAGAGGATTTCCTTCCTCTCCTTTAAAGATAACAAGTTCAAAAGCTACTTCCGCATTGTCCATCTGATCTCTCAGTACCCGGATGCACTCAAGTCCTACAAAGACGCCCAGCGCTCCGTCGAAAAGACCCCCGTTTTTCACGGTATCCACATGGGATCCGAAGGCGATCACCGGAGCATTATCGGGTCCAATTGTTCCATACAAGTTTCCTACGCTGTCTGTTCTCACTCTGGCGCCATAGGTCTCCAATTCCTGTGCAACCCACTCAATGACCTGGTCCTCTTCTTTTGAGAAAGCGAGTCGTGTGTATCCTTTTTCACCGCTATTATATCGATTCGCAACTGTTTCCAATTGGTGTTTGATCCGCTCAACGTCAAGCTTCACTTTAGACAAGTTGCTCCCCCCATCAGTTGATTCGTCCGCAACCACTCTTTAAAGGTGGTGCATTTTCTTAGATCCAGCAAATGTTCTTTTAATACATTCACGAAGCTGTGCGGATAATGGCCGGCCAGCATGTTTTCGTATTTCTTCCACATTTCCAGTTCACTGAATCTGTGAGTGTATTCACCTTGGGCATTTTCGATCGTATGACTAAGAATCGAGCCTTCTTTCAAGACGATTTCCACCCTTGCGGCACGCTTGCTCGGAAGGAGACCCGTCAGTTCCTCTGATTCTTTCACAACGATTTCGTCAGCCAGGCTTTCTACCTTTGACAAGTTGTCCCGGTAGTCTCCATACAGATCGACACCCATCAATGTACAAGCGACCGCATATGGGATTGAAAACTTCGACTGCAACTTCGTTTCCGGGTTACTCGTATCGCATCTGGCCGCCAGACTGTACGTTTCCACTGTCACTTTATCGATGTCTTCAATCTTCAGTTCCCCTCCGGAGATCAGAACCTGTGCCGCATCAATGGCGGCATGAGTAAACCTGCACGCCGGGTGGACCTTAAAATAGTTTTGGATAATCAATGGCGGATCCATCAATGATTCTGTCATCCGCTCCGCATTCACACCGTTCCCCATGATTGTTGCCCATAGGTTTTCAGCGACCTCCACATTCGACCGGAACCCGTATTCTTGGAAGCTGACACTCTCGTAGGCAAGGAAACTCCCTACCCCGGTATACAGATTTCTGACAGACTGCCCTTTTTCTGCTGACAGCCAGGATGTACCGAGCGGCAAGGTCAAGCAGATCAACACAATTTCACGGATCGCTTCCTTGTCTTTCCCTTCAATCAAGGCGCGGGCCACCGCTCCGCCGACATTGCCCCACGTACCGTGAGGATGCATATCATCCCGCATACTGCTTGCGTAGGACAACCTTGCGGAGATTTCATATGCTCTTATATATGCGTCTATTACTTGGCCGATAGTCGCATCATTCTCATAGGCGCTGACCATCAGTGCGGGCAGGATATGGGCACTTGGATGACCTTTGGCGAAGGTGTTACCCTCATCCAATTCATTCGAGACAACTGCAGTACCGTGAATGATCAGATTGTCTTTACGGTCCGTTAGCAGATCCGTGCCGAGAACTGGAAAACGGTGTTCCCCTTCTGCAGAAGACCTTGCCTTATCCTTAAGGTAAGCGAGAATTTCCTTCTCGGACTTCAGTCCATAAAGGGCAGCGACCACCGTATCAGCAATCACCCATTCCGCCTGTCTTTTGACGTCTTCCGAAAACTCTCCATGACCCAAAACGGTATTCAGCAGTTCATCAAAATGGGTTTGCATCGATTATTCCGACTCCAATGCCGCTGGACCCTTGATAAACGTTCCATAACCCGGCTCCACGGTGACTTTTTCACCGTCGAACACAGTGGTTCCCCTTACGATAGTTTCCGCTACTTTACCTTTGATCGTATAATCGCGGAACGGAAGCAATTCAGGGTTGGTTTCAAGGTTATCGGTATTCATCTGCCATTCTTTATTTGGATCGATCACCACGAAGTCTGCGTCATAGCCTTTCTCGATCTTGCCTTTATTGCGGATGCCGAACCGCTCTGCGGCGTTTGTAGACATCATTTTAGCGAAGTCGTTCGGTGAGTAACCGCGGCGGCTGACCATTCCATCGAAGATCAGCGGGACGATGACTTCCAGTCCAGGCAGGCCGGATGGGGCCTTGAAGATGTTTCCATACCCTTTTTCCTTGTCCTCCTGCTTCCAGACGACGTGGTCCGAGGAGATGAGGTCGATGTTCCCGTCCTTCATATGCTTCCACATAGCTTCCACTTCCTCTTTCGAGCGGAGGGGCGGGTTCATTTTGGCAGCCGGGCCGTATTTCTCAAGGTCATCCGTATTCAGCAACAGGTACGTATAGCAAGTTTCAGCGGATACATCCGTGCCCATCTCTTTGAAGATCTTGATCAGGTCAAATGTCCTCGGATGGCTGGCATGGACAATATGGATCTTGGCGCCTGTCCAATAAGCGAACTCCATAAGCTGCAGAACGGCCGACGTTTCCGTGTATGCCGGGCGGGATTCGGCATGTGCCAGGTTGTAGTGCTTGCCGCCGGTCTGGTACTCTTCCACCATTGCTTTGACGATTTCGTCGTCTTCCGCGTGGAACGCGACCAGCACTCCTTTTTCTGCGAGAATTTTCATCGCTTTGATGATTTCATTGTTTGGCACTTTCGGGAACCGGTACTCATCTGTTTCGAATGTCGACAGCTTGAATGATGTCGCACCCGCTTCAACAAGCGGCTCAATCTGAGAAGTCCCTTCCCGTTTGGCGACGGTTCCCCATAGGGCAATGTCGACCAACGCATTTTTCTCAAGGTCTTCCACCTTTGCATTGAATGCATCAATGTTGTTGACCGGATTCGGAAGGTCGTAAGGCATATCCACAAATGTGGTCACGCCGCCCCTGGCCGACAGACGGGTGGTCGTCTCGAAACCTTCTTCCGGGTTGCTGAAGCTATGTACGTGAACATCGATGGCACCCGGGAAAACTAACTGCTCACCAAAATCCTTTACTTCATTCCCCTGCAGCTCTTCACTCGAAATCTCTTCAATCTTTCCGTTATTGATCCCGACCGAACCTTGGATGACTTCATTTTCCAAAACAATGTTCCCTTTGATGACAAGTTCAAAATTCATGATTCATTCTCCTATTCTGTCTGTACTTTAAGATGGTTTGTGTGACGTTTTAGAACAACAAGTTTGGAAGCCACAGCGAGAGGACCGGGAAGGCGATCAGGAGGAACAAGATCAGTATGTCGATGATGACGAAAGGTGTGACCCCTTTGAAGATATCGACAATCGAGATGTCCTTGGTTACGACCCCTTTAAGCGCAAATACGTTCAGCCCCACCGGTGGAGTAACCGCGCCGATCTCAGTCAGCTTCATCGCGACCACCCCGAACCAAATCAGGTCATAGCCGAGCCCCGAAACAATCGGTGCCACAATCGGTAAAAGCAGTGCATAGATGCCGATTGGAACCATGATCATCCCGAGCACGAAGAAGATGGCACAGATGATAAGAATGATGACAATAGACGGCACTTCAAGGTTGACGAAGAACGTAGTCACCTTTGTCGGCAAATGGCTCAGTGCCAGTACTTTCGCATAATACAGAGCACCGATATTAATGAGAAAAATCATCGATGTCGTGTTTGCAGACTCCCTCAGAGCGCTGGAAAATGTGCTGTACTTACGGAAGCTTCCCTGCAGGAAGCCAATAACAACAATGAGGACACATCCGACTGCCGCAGATTCAGTAGGCGTGAAAATTCCCGAGTAAATCCCTCCGAGCAGGACGAATGCGACGAGCAGGATCGGCCAGGCTTCAGAACCGATGCTGACTCTTTCTTTCACAGAGAGTTTCGGCTGCTTTCTTTGTCTCTCCATCATTTCAGGATCCCGCTTACATTTAAGATAGATATAAATGGAGAAAATCACTGCGGTTAACAATCCCGGAATGATCCCTGCGAAAAACAGACCGGCTACTGATGTATTCGTAAACAATGCATAAATGATAAACATCATGCTCGGCGGGATCATCGATGAGAAGGTACCGGCGGATGCAATAATCCCAGAGGCAAACCCCTTACTGTATCCAAGCTTCCTCATCTCGGGCATTGCCATTTTCCCGAAAATCGATGTTGCCGCTATGGATGCGCCCGAAATCGCACCGAACCCTGCAGCACCGAGGCAAGTCGCGATTCCGACAGATCCCGGAAGACCGGATGCCAGGGCATCCGCACTCCGGAACGCTTTCGTGGCCAGCCCGGATTGAACGGCCAGCCCGCCCAGCAAGATAAATAGCGGGATGGCTACCCAACTGGGTGCTGCTATCGAGCTGTGTGCGGAACTGATCAGCAGTGCAACCGCCCTGGCTCCGTCCAGGATGAGAAATGTACTGATCAGCCCACTTGTGATAAACGAAATTCCGACCGGAACACCAATCCCGATAAAAACGAGCAATAGAACGATACAGATAATCCCGATATAGGTGACGTCTAGCATGTCTTACCTCCTCTCTAGATGTTTGCCGTCAAATCTTTTGATGGATCATGGTTTTCATCATCAGCATAATGGGGATCAAAGATTGCTCTCAGCAGATTCACAAGAATCTGAAGCGCAAAGAAGAACAATCCGATCAAAAGAGCCAGTTTCGAAGGCCAGATTGGAATATGAACGACATCCGCAAAACCTTCACCAGTTTCAATCGAGAAAAAGAAATTCCCGATTGAGGCATAGAAGAAGATGACCACTGTGATGAGTTTGATAAGGTTAATGAAAATATCCATGCGCCTCTTCGACTTTTTGGATAACTTACTGTCCAAAAGTTCAACCGCCGCATGTTGCTTATGTTGCTCTGTTGTAGAAAGCCCCAGATAAACAACAGATATGAGCACCAGCACAGAGAGGTTCGACAGCCCTTCAACCGGGTAACCGACTTCCCTGGAAACGGTGTTGACCATCAGAAGAACAATGATGATAAACAGTAGGAAGCCACATAGCTCAGACAGCCGTCGGTTGATCACATTCAAAACATGACTTGCTTTATTTAGAGACTTCATGGTCTGCTCCTTTCATTACTCCTGGGATTCCTCCAGCACGTCATTAATGATGCGTTCCATTTCCTCAACATATTGATCAGCATCTTCAATTCCATGCTTTTCTTTGGCCTCATTGGCCCAGACTTCTCTTAGCTGAGCAAACAACTCTTCATCGTTGAACAGTGCAATATCTTCTTCATCTGCGATTTTTACGACCGCGCCTGCTTCTTCCTGTTCCTTGATGGCCTGCTGCAATTCTTCCTGATAAACTTTCGCGAATTTCTTCTGCGCAGTTTCAGTCGCTCTCAAAATTCCATCCTGAATATCAACGGGAAGACTATTCCAGGCATCTAGATTGATCGTATGAATGAATGGGGCAGACCACCAAAGCTTGGTTCCGACAATAATGTTCGGAGCAGCTTCATAAAAGTTCATCATGTGGAACCCATCGTAGTTCGTCATCACACCATCGATCACGTTAGTTTCGAGGGACATATAGACATCACTAAACGGAACACTGACCGGATTGCCGCCCATATTTTTGACGGTCTCCAGATACCATCTGCTCGATGCCCGCCATTCTCCTCCGTTTACGTCAGCCAGGCTGTCCAGCTCCCCGGAAGAAGCAAAGACAATCGGCAGACCGACGGTTATCAGCAGCGGCTTCTGGTTATTCCGCTCGAGGTCTTCTGTAAAACGGGGCATTTCCTCCATGGCCCGCTCAAAGATTGTGTAGATGCCCTCAAAATCTTCCGGGGCTTCCGGGAACAGCTTGAACAACTCATAGCTGAACATCCGCTGCGGGTAATTATCCGGATAAATAAGACCCATGTCGGCAACCCGCTCCCTGACTCCATCAAGCGCTTCACTAGAGCTCAGCAGGCCGCCCCCATAAATGGCATTGATATTCACCTTTCCATCCGTCTCCTTCTCTATCTCAGGAAACCAATACTCCTCGATAAAGCTGGTACGCATCCCGTTTGGCGGATCATGATCCGTATAGTTGAGGGTAATTTCATACTCTTCAGTACTGTGACCGCTTTCATTAACGGCCGCCTGTTCCAGGCCGCATCCCGAAAGAATCACGGCCATCAGCAACAGGAACACACTCCCCTTTTTTAAACACTTCATCCCAATTCTCTCCTTCCCCCATGTTTGAATCTTCGTGTAATCGCTTGCAAGCTTCACAAAAATGATTCGATCTTCGCAACCTCTTCCTTGAATCTGCTTATAAGAAGGCTTTTCTCCTTGGCTTCCATCCGTTGTTCAGTTCCGACGATAGCCAGGGATGCAAACACCTGCCCTTTAGAATTTCGGATCGGAAAACCGTACGACACGACCCCTTCATCCACTTCACTGTTTGAAGTGGCGTATCCTCGCTCCCGGATCTGCTTCATGTCTTCCAAAATGTCTTCCTTCCCGGTCAATGTGTATTCGGTGTATTGTCTGATCTGCCCACTTTCGATGATCTGGTCAAGCAACGCCTCGTCCTGGAACGCCAAAATGGATTTGGATGAAGCACCGCAATAAAGCGGCATGATCTTCCCTTCCTCCGAAGACACTTTGATTGTCTGGTTCGGAGTTGACGTAGCAAGACAAACTGCGTTGATTTCCGACAAGACGCTAAGGATAGTCGTCTCACTGAACTCCAGGGTCAATCCATCCATCATCGGACGGGCAATTTCCGTAATGTTGATATCCGAACGGACGATGTTCGCGTACTCCAGAAATTTATAACCGAGCTTGTATCGTCCCGTGGAATGTTCCATCAGGAGACCATGATCTTTCAATGTCCGGACAAACCGATAGACGCTGCTCTTCGGCAGATCGAGGAGATCCGCCATTTCATCGACTGTCAGCACTTTCCGGTCCATGCTGAACAGATTTAAAACCGCCAATACCTTGCCTGCTGTCATATGAACCTCCAAAATTATCACTATTTGATAATCGTTTATTTAATATTGATAATTATTAATTCACATCATACTGAGCCATTAAGTCTAAGTCAACAGAATATTTTATTTTTCAAACTTATTTTTATCTCTTTCAGAAAGTTAACACTTAAGTTTGAAGGATCGTCCAGTTAATAAAAAAGAGCGTATCCCTTTATAAATGTGGGGATACGACATTGTTTGATATAGAGATATATTTTGATGAAGCTTGTCTTGAAC
>NZ_JCAXEU010000020.1:0-47463 GCF_059758705.1 Bhargavaea sp. GQ12 | reverse complement strand
TCCTTGGGACAACGCCTGCATCGAGTCCTTTCACGCTACTTTAAAGAAAGAATTGATCTACCGTCTGGGCAGAGTGAACCGGGAAGAAGCGGAAAGAGCAGTCCGTAATTACATCGATCATTTCTATAACACGGCACGGATCCATTCGTCGCTGGGCTATCTTTCCCCGGTGGAATTTGAGCTGCAAAAAATCCGGGAAGACCTATCTGCTTGAGCATTCAAGTTATCTTCAACAGGGCTGTGTGGTCGAATGATTCCAAATGGAATCGTTCGACCACATTGCCGCACCAAGCGAAGCGCGGTAGGGGTTTAGACCTCCTATCTACCTAAGAATTACGTGTCCGTTTTCTTGACATAAGTCCATAATTGGTTGAATGACGAAACCGGACGGCCGAATGACGAAACTTCAAGAGTGAATGACGAAACCGCAACAGGCAGGCACATGCCGTGCCCCGAAATCATTAATAAGTTTCATTGCAAAAGCCGTCACCAGATTTCTGGATGACGGCTTTTATCAGCTTCCTTCACTCTGCGGTAAACGTCCACATACTGCACAACAAAAGACCGGCATCCCTGCCGGCCCTTTTCCTCTTATACTTCTACTTGCACACCGTGCCCGCCGGCTTTCGCTTTCCGGTAAACTCCCTGGGCCACTGCCAGGTCGTAATAAGCGGCGCCTACACATTTGAAGAAAGTAATTTCTTCTACCCCCTCGCGGCCGGCTGCTTCACCGGTCACCAGGTGCACCAGTTCACCGTGCAGGTCATCAAATGACCAGGCTCCAGAACGGTCGGCATGGATCAGTTCCCCTGCCTCCTCCCGCACACCGTGCAGATCATCGGCGATGATTTTCGAGCAGCGGCGGATGAATGTCTCGTCCACTTCCTGCATATGCGGCTGATAGGACCCGACCCCGTTTACATGCGTGCCGGGAATAATCGCTTCCCCGTCAAACACCGGCGTCTCGGAGCGCGTCGCACAGTTGATGATGTCCGCACGCTTTACCGCCTCATTGACGTCTACAACAATTTCGACCGTCACATCCTCAGGAATTCTTCCTTCCCTCCGGAGACGCTCGCCGAATGCTTCCGCCTTAGATCGGGTTGGATTGACGAGAAGGATCTCCCGGATTGCCCGTACGGCCAGCACACCGAGCACCTGCTCGTAAGCCATTCCGCCGGTCCCGATCACACAAAGGACCGACGCCTCTTGCCTGGCGAGGCGGTCTGTCGCCAGACCACTCATCGCCCCGGTCCGCAGCCGTGTGAGGTACGACGCATTCAGCGTCGCCAAATGTCTGCCGTCCGTGGCATCGGTCACGAGGACGACGCCCTGTGTGGTCGGCAGTCCGTTCGCTTTCGGATTCTCCGGAAAGATCGAGACGGTCTTGCTCGCCGCTATCCCTTCCGAAAGATCCGCGCATGGCATGTAGAGGACTGAAGCGCTCCGCTCCGGGAACCCGATAACCGTTCGGAGCGGGTTGTCGATTTTTCCATCGGCAAGCGACTTGAGCGTCGCTTCCACATCAGGGATCGCATCGTCCATCCCGTACATGCCCATAATCTGCTGTTCATTCATGATGATCATTTCAATTCCACCTTTTGTGGCAGCCGAATCAGACAAGCTGCTTTTCTATGATGTTCGCCTTGCCTTGAGCTTCAGATGCTTGCTCATCCAGCAGCTGGTTGCTCCGGTCACGCACGGCCCAGATGGCGACAAGTGAAACAACTGCTGTAAAGATGATGTAGAGTGCGACCGGCACGTAGGAGTTGTTGAACTGCATCAGAAGTGCTGTCGCGATCAGCGGAGCCGTGCCCCCGGCCACCGCTGCACCGATCTGATAACCGAGCGTGATGCCCGTGTACCGCACTTCCGCGGAGAAGATTTCCGAGAACATTGTTCCGAGCACGGCCGTGATCGGCGCCCAAATGATGCCGAGCCCGATGATGGTCGCGAGGAACATCATGATGTTGGACCCTTCATGAAGCATCCAGAAGTACGGGAAGGCAAACAGGATCATGCCAACCGCTCCCCAGATATACAGCGGCTTGCGTCCGACCTTGTCGGACAGCTTGCCCATAATAGGAATGAGGATCGTCGTGATGATCGTCGCGACCATGACCGCATTCAGCACTTCACTGTTCGTATGGCCGACATTGCTTGTGGCATACGATACGACGAATGTCCCGAAGATGTAGAACGGCGCCGTCTCTACGACTTTTGCTCCGACCGCGATCAGTACTTCACGCCAATGGTGCTTGAGTGTGTGGACAAGCGGCACTTTCGGTGCCGAACCTTCCGCCTGTACCTTTTTGAACGACGGCGTCTCCTCGATCCCCTTGCGGATCCAAAGTCCGAAGATGACGAGCAGCGCACTCAGAAGGAATGGCACGCGCCAGCCCCAGCTCATGAACGCGTCTTCCGGCAGCAACGTCATGACGGACAGCGCCAGAGTCCCGAGAACCATGCCGATCGTGACCCCCATCTGCGGCACGGAACCGAAAAAGCCCCGCTGGTCCTTTGGTGCATATTCCACGGCGAGCAGCATCGCACCGCCCCATTCCCCGCCGATGCCGAGCCCCTGGATCAGGCGCAGCGTGATCAGCAGGATCGGTGCCCAGATACCGATTGCGTAGTACGTCGGCAATAGCCCCATCGCAAATGTCGCGATCCCCATCAGGCTAAGCGTCAGAACGAGCGTTTTTTTCCGTCCTATCCTGTCCCCGATATGGCTGAAGATCACCCCGCCAAGCGGCCGGATAAAGAACGACAGCGCAAATGATGCATACGCCAGAATCAATCCGATCGACGGATCTTCCGCCACAAAGAACATGGTATTAAAGACGAGTGCTGCGACCGTACCATACAGGAAGTAATCGAACCACTCGATGGAGCTTCCGACGAGGCTGGCGATCAGCACGCGCCTCATGTCCTTGTCTTTCATATAACTTCCCCCTAATCCCCATATAAAAGTTGAAGCACCTCTTCAATTGAAGTGACACTTCAATTTATGCTACCATCATAAGTGAGCTTGAAAACGTTGTCAATCTTATTTTTAGATAATTAGGAGAGTTTGGATTGGACCTTACACTTGGCCTGAAAATCAAAAGCATCCGCAAGGAAAAACAGAAGACGCTGAAACAGGTGGCGGAAGAAACCGGCTTTTCCATCAGCTTCCTTTCCCAGCTGGAGCGCGGCAAATCTTCCGCGACGCTGGAATCCCTCAAGAAAATCTCCGTCGCCCTCGGCGTCAGTCCCGGCCACTTCTTCGAAGAGGAAGCCGGCATTCCGGAACAAGATGGATTGGGCATGGCCGAACGCATCGCTGCCTACGGTGTACACTACCGTAATCTTGCGCCCGGCTTCAGCTCGCCTGACTTCATGCCGATGCAGGTCACATTGGAAGCCGGCGAGAACGGCGGCCAGCCTATCACCCATGCCGGCCAGGAATTCGTCTATGTCTTGGAAGGCAAACTTACCGTGGAAGTCGGAGAGTCACTGACCGAACTCACCCCCGGCGGCTCGCTTTTCTATGACGCCGGAGATTCCCATTACTGGTACAACCGGAGTGACGGACGGACTGTGTTTCTCTGCGTCAGCTCTGATACAAAAAAATGAACCTCCGGAGGGCAGTGCGCCCCCGGAGGTTCATTTGTAATCGAGAATCCAAGCTCAAGCTTGTCTGGGTGATTTAAGCTTGGGCAGCTGAATTCCTTCCTCGCCCCTTTTCTGAAAGAAGTTGGCGATTGCAGCGCCAAGGGTAAGGTTGGTTACCATGTTCAATACTGCCGGAACCGCGGAAAGTGCACTGACATGCTCCAGGGCAAGAGTGGCGGCGAGTGCCGTATTGCAGATGCCCACATGAAATAACACAGAACGGGCATGCCGCTCCTTCATCCCAATCAGCCTGGCAATCAGATACCCCCCAACCATCGGCACTGACACTTGAAAAAGCACGACCACCGCTATCAAAGGAATCAAACCGAGGTTTTCACTCAGCACTTGCTGCGCATTTGAAATCACCGAAAGCACGACGATGAACAGCGCCAGTTGAGATAAAAGCGGTGTATATGGCTGTATCTTCTCCACCGCTTTGGTGAATTTCCATTTCAGGAACAACCCTGTGGTCAGAGGCAGCAACACAATCAGAATAATATTAATGAACAACGCCCAGAAGCTCACAGGAATGAATTGCCCCGCAAAGAACTGGGTAAGGACAGGCGTCAGCAGCGGAGCCAGGAAGGTGTCAGTCGTTGCCATGGCAATGCTGAGTGCCACATCCCCTCCTGCAAGAAGGGCAAAGAGATTGGCCGTCGTTCCGCTTGGTACAGTTCCTGCCAGAATCGTACCCGTTGCAAGCTCCGGTTGATCCCTGAAAAAGATGTAGGCGAGACCGACTGAAATGGTGACGGTCATGGTCCATTTGATCATGACGCCGATCAATACGGTTTTGGGTTTCTTGACCGTTTCAACCAAATGAGAAGTGGCCAGGGTCATTCCCATGAAGAGAAAAATGGCTCCCAGACCAACCGATGTCCATTCCCTGATTCCTGAGAATGCCCCAGGAAACACATAAGCAATGATGGCGCAAAATAAGATCCAGAACGGCAGATATTTGGAAATGATCGCTTTTATGTTACTCACATGTTCACTTCCTTCAATAGCGAAGAGCCTGCACTCTCGTCAGCACAGGCTGCATCATCAAGCTCTTTTGTACAGATAGGCCCCGTCTTCCACTTTGTCCAATTCCACTTTGTCACCGATCTCAATGTTTTCGGTCATTCTGGCAGTTACCTTTGCGCTGGTCCCGTCCAGCTGGACCAGTGCCACATAATAGGGTGCCAGATGGGCAAATTCAGACGGGGGCACATGGATCTTTGTAAAGCTGTAAATGCTCCCCTTATCCTCGACTTCCCGCTCGGAAATTCCGTCTGTCCCGCATGACGGGCAGTAAACTCTCTTTACTACGGTCTCGTGTCCACAGCAAGAATAGACTTTCAGTTTCTTCACACCCTTTCCAGAATATGAACGGCAGAATACGAACCGGTACCGCCCAGGTTTTGTGCGAGTGCGATTCGCGCGCCTTCCACCTGGTTGGCCGCGTCACCACGCAACTGCCTGACGAGCTGATAGATCTGCGCAACTCCGGTGGCGCCGATCGGATGGCCCCTTGAAAGAAGGCCGCCGCTCGTATTGACCGGCTTTTCCCCATTCGCCTTGGTGAGGCCTTTCTCCACAGCCTTCCAGCCTTCCAGCCGCGGGAAAAAGCCGAGTTCTTCGATTGCGATCATTTCGGTCATCGAGAAGCAGTCATGAATTTCCACCACATCGATATCTTCCGGACCGAGGCCTGCTTTTTCATATGCCCGGCGGCCCGATTCCCCGATTGCCGGAATCGACAGCAGGTCGTTTGCATCCTGCATCTGTGTCGGACCGGAAACCAGTGAGGAAGCTTTGATGTGAATGCCGCTCGGCTTCCTGGAGATGACAAGAGCCGCAGCACCGTCTGTCATGGGCGAGCAATCAAACAGCCCCAGCGGCTCCGTGATCATCCGGGCGTTCATGATCTCTTCCAGACTGGTTGCTTTGGAGAATTGCGCAAGTGGATTATTCATCGCATTTTCCCGGTTCTTCAGCGCCACCATGGCCAGATGTTCCTTGGTTGCTCCAGTTTCATGGAAGTAGCGGTTGGCCAGCACTCCGAAAAATCCCGGGAACGTAAGGCCGGCACTTTTTTCACTGGAATCCGTATCCATTGCCGCATTGATGGCTTGTGTAACCTCTGCAGTCTTGGCATGCTTCATCTTCTCCACACCCGCGACGAGGACCGTGTCATGCTCACCGCTCATCACAGCAAGTACAGCCTGCCGGAGCGCGATACCGCCCGAGGCGCAGGCCCCTTCTACTTTCGCAGTCGGCACAAAACCTAGCCCGAGGTCATTTGCCACAATCGCCCCGAGAATTTCCTGGTTGGACATGCTCCCCGCAAGGAAATTGCCCACGAAGACGGCATCCACTTTGGGACGGCCGGCATCTTCCAAAGCCTGCCGGCTGGCATCCAGCAACAGATCTTTCAGTGTCCGGTCTTCGTGTGTGCCAAATTTGGTCATTCCAATTCCGTGAATATATGTGTTTGTCGTCATGACTTAACCCCCGCATGCATGGCCTTCAGCTCTCGCTTAAGTATTTTGCCGTATGAACTCTTCGGCAGAGCGTCCACAATATGAATTTCCTTCGGCTTCTTGAAGCTTGCCAAATGTTCTTTACAGAGCGCTGCCAAATCGTCTTCCACTACCTCGCGTCGTCCGTTGGGCACAACATAAGCGACGACATTTTCTCCCCATTTCTCATCTTCCACGCCGATTACACAAGTTTCCTTCACCCCGTCATGCTTATTCAGGACTTCTTCCACCTCTCGAGGGTAGATGTTGACCCCGCCGGAAATGATGACATCCTTTTTCCGGTCAACGATGTGGAGATAGCCTTGCTCATCACGCCATCCGAGATCCCCTGTATGCAGCCATCCATCCTTGAGCGTTTCTTCGGTGGCCTTTTCGTTGTTCCAGTAGCCCTGCATAACGAGAGACCCTTTACAGACAATCTCTCCAACTTCGCCGTTTTTCACTTTTTCACCGGCTTCATCCACTATTTTCATGTCTACGAACGGTCCGATCCGCCCGCACGATGCCAGCCGCTTCGGCAGCTCGTTCCGCGGCATCATCGTAATGCACATCGGTGCTTCAACCTGCCCATACGTCTCCACGAAAATGGTGCCCGCCTTGTCCAGGGCATCCTGAAGCTTTGCAGCGGCGATCGGAGAACCTGCCATGTTGATGGACTTCACATGGCGCAGCTTTTCTGCATCAAACGAAGGATCCTGGATCATCAGGTTAACGATGGTCGGCACCATGAAGATAATGCTGACCTTATCCGCAGCAAGCCGGTCCAGAAAATGCTCTGCCTCAAACTTGTCGTAGACAACCTGAGTCAGACCATATAGCCATGAAACGTGGCTTAAAAAATTGCTTCCGTGCGTAAGAGGTGCAACATGGCCGACAATATCGTCATAGTCAACTTCACATACCTGTGCAAGTGACAATGCCCCCGCAATCATATTCCGGTGGCTCAGCATGACGCCCTTCGGGTTTCCGGTCGTGCCGGATGTATACATAATCGCAAACAGGTCGTCCTCATCAACCTCTTCAATGAAAGAAGCCCCCATGTGATCACTGATTGCCTGTTCGTAAGGCTCGCCTACCGGAAGAAGAGGGAGGTCATCGCTTAGCGTTTCAAGCAGTTCAGGTTCGCCGATTACAAGGGACACACCCGCATCACGGACCTGGTAGTCCAATTCTTTTGGATGCAGCCGGTAATTCAGCGGCACCTTCACAATTCCCCCGTGCGCAAGCGCCACATCCAGCTCAATATGTTCCATCCTGTTTTTCATGAGAACAGCCACACGGTCCCCTTTTACAATCCCGCGTTTGTTCAGATAATGGGAAAGCGCAAGCGTCCGGGATTTAAGTTCGCCATACGTGATGGACCTGTCCCGGTCTTTCACCGCGACTTTATCCGGATTGGCTTCCGCTGCCTTTACTGCCAATTTGCTGAGTGTTTCCATCTCACGCACCGCCTTTCGAAAATTGGAAAATAGGTACGCCATAGGCTTCGTCTTTCCCGCGGGTGAGTTCCACTTCACTGATCGGGAAAAGGACGAATTCGATTGTAATGGCGACTGGGTTCTCCCCGTCTAGAAAATGTCCGCCGCTCACTTTGCCGTCACTATCCACGAAGACTCCGTGCATATGGACATCTTGCTTGCCTGCTCTGTCCACCCCCACAAATCCGCTTGCGGAAAGCAGTTCCACAGGAGAGTCGGAGACCTTGCGTTCGGAATATCGAATCCCAGCCGCAGACTTTTCATCTTTGACCACCTGATAAAAAGCCGCTTGCGTCAGTGAACCGATGCACTGGAAGTGACCTCCCCTGATGTCAAATTCACTGCACACTGCCTTGACGCCGCCAAACAAGTCACAATCCTTTTTAAGGCGGCCGATGACCCGGTTCGTCTGCTCATCGTAGAAAGCCTGAAAAAGGTGATTATCCAATGCTGTAGCCTCCATCCACCTTGAGAACCTGGGATGTGGTGTATCCGGCATTTTTCGAAGCAAAGTAAAGCACTGCATCCGCAATATCATCCGGTGTGCCCATCCGGTCGATCACCTGGCCGGACGTATCATATTTCACTCCTGCCGTGATGGCTGTTGCCGTAGCGCCCGGTGCCACCGAATTCACAGTAATGCCGTACTTTCCTACTTCCTTTGCGACCCACTTGGTGAGGGCGATAACGCCTCCTTTTGAAGCGGAGTATGCAGGGCCGGAGCGGCCATTTTTCTCACCGCCCGAGACAACTCCCCCGTTCATCCCGGAAATGGAGCTGATATTGATGATCCGCCCATATCCGGCTTCTTTCATATGCGGGTAGATAACAGCCTGCATAAAGAGGAAGGTGGCCTTCAGGTTTGTGTCCAGATCGCGGTACCACATGTCTTCCGTCATATCTTCCAGATCCAGACGGCTGGCGGTTCCCGCGTTGTTCACGAGAATCTGGACTTCTCCAAAGCGCTCGATGGTCCGATCCACCGTCGCGCGGACAAATTCTTTGTTTCGGATATCTCCGAGGCACTCCAGGTAATCAGCTTCCCCCAACTGGCTGATTGTCTGCTGGCAAGGATTCAGGTCAACCAGAACAACCTTTGCCCCCTGTTGCGCGAGTTGGATCGCCACCGCCTGCCCGATTCCGCTTGCAGCCCCTGTAACGATGGCAACTTCTTTTGAAAATTTCATGTCCCCTACCCCCAAGTTGTTATTTAACGTTCAGCAGATCCGGAAGGAATGTTGAAATAGCCGGAATGTACGTGATCATGAGCAAGACGATGATGCCTGCGACTATAAACGGCAATGCCGCTTTGGAAATATCGACAATGCTCGATTTTGAAATGCTCGCTGCAACGAACAAGTTCAATCCTACCGGAGGAGTGAACAAGCCGATGGCAAGGTTGACCGTCATGAAGACGCCAAATACGGTAGGATCGACTTCAAGTGCAATCATGACAGGAAGAAGGATCGGCACAAAAATGTAGTAAGCCGAAATCGCATCAATGAATGCACCGGCAATCAGCAGGAGGACGTTGATCAGCAAGAGGATAATGATAGGGTTGCTTGACGCTTCCAGGAGTGCTGTCGAGATGTCCCTGGCAATCTGCTCAGTGGTGATGATGTAGGCAAACGCCGAAGCCGCACTGACGATGATCATAATCACAGCTGTCTGCAGCGCCGCATCGACAAAAATCCGATACATCCCTCTGAGAAGATTCCCCCTTAATACAAACGCCCCCACGACCAGTCCGTAGACCACGGCAATAACTGCGGCCTCTGTAGGAGTGAAAAACCCTCCGTAGATTCCTCCCAGGATAATGACCGGAATGAAAAGACCCGGCAATGCTTTGACAAAAGCATCCCATTTTTCTTTACCGGTCGCTTTCCGGACCGCCCCTTCATCAGCATGGAAAATTCCTTTTTTCTCTTCACGCCAACGTACATATAAAGCCGCTAAGATGAACGCTGTCCCGATCAGCAATCCCGGGATGACACCAGCCAAAAACATCCGGTTGATCGTGACCGGAATCTGGTCACCCGCTACGACCGCAAAAACGATGAATGCGATTGATGGCGGAATAATGATGCCGATCGCACCTGAACTCGCAAGAAGCGCACCCGCCGTTTCTTTCCGATAGCCGCTTTTCACCATTGCTGGAATCAGAATGCCGCCGATTGCCGCCACGGTCGCCGGGCCCGAACCTGAGATTGCCGCAAAGAAGATGGCCACAAGGACTGTAACGAACACGATTCCGCCCCTGACATGGCCGACCATGGCTTGCGCAAAATCAATCAGTCGTTTTGAAATCCCGACGTGCTCCATGATCACGCCTGCCAGAATAAAGAACGGAATGGCCAAAAGCGTGAACTTCGCCACACTTGTATACATGATGTCCGTGATCGCTTCAAGGCCGAACGCCCCATTATTGGAAACGAGGACGATCAATGAAGAGATACCGAGGGAGACCGCAATCGGAACCCTCAAGAAAACAAGAAGGAAAAATACACCGAACAATAAGAGCGCAGTCATTGCATTTCCCCCTTCCTGCTTTTCTCAAGGTCGGCCGGATCCGTTCCGTCCAACTTCCATTCAATCAGGCACACCTGAACAGTGCGGATGATACAAAGCAGGGATCCAAAAGGCAGTGCCATTGTCAGGATCCATTGCGGCATACCAAGGGCCGGCGTTTTTTGTCCCATATCTATCTGGAACATCACTGTCTGGATTCCGTACCAGAACAGCACGCCAAACAGCACCAGTCCAGCAATCGTGGAAATGGCAATCATGATTCTCTTAACGCTTGCTCCACCAATGTCATACAAAAGGGTAAAGCCGAGGTGCGCAAATTTGCGCACCCCCATGGCTGTCCCTACAAAGGTAAGCAGAACAAACAAATTAATGGTCAATTCCTCTGTGAAAGAAAATGAGAATTCCGCGAAGTTGCGGGCGATGATGTTGGCAAATGCGATGACCGTCATGGCGAGCATGGCAATTGCGATGATGAACTCTTCCACATGATCTAGGACCTTCATTTGGTTCTCCCCTTATCGTTCCTGGAATGCTTTCAGCAGGTCCGCTCCCCAGATATCTTCATACTTTTCATAGACAGGCTGGACAGTTTCACGGAATGCTGCAATTTCTTCTTCAGTCGGTTCATAGAGTTTCATGCCTGCAGCTTTGAGTTCTTCAATCTGCTCAGCTTCGCGTTCACGTGCGATTTTCACCTGGTATTCAGCCGCTTCCTTGCCGAGACGGTCAAAGAGTTCCTGGTCTTCCTCGCTCATGGAATCATAGAGCTTTTTGTTGATGCCAAGAACAAGCGGATCATATGAGTAGTTCCACATTGTCATGTAGTCCTGAACTTCATTGAGTTTCGAGGAGTAGATGACATCAACAGGGTTTTCCTGGCCGTCGATCGTGCCCTGCTGAAGTGATGTAAAGACTTCGGAGAAGGTCATCGTGACAGGATCTGTCCCCAGTTCCCTGAACAGGTCTGTATACATCGTGATGCCAGGAATCCGGAGCTTCATGCCGCTGAGATCTTCTGGCCCTTTAACTTCTTTTACGCTATTTGTCAGCTGCCGGAATCCGTTCTCGCCATATCCGAGTGCATGAACCCCTTTTTCCGCAAGAATGTCTTTCAGCATTTCTCCGCCTTCACCGTCAAACACTTGGTCCACTTCATCCAGCGTGCTGAAGAGGAACGGTGCCGAGGCCACACCAAAACGATCATCCAGAATGGAATAAATGATAGTGGAGTTAAAGGTCAGATCGATGGTTCCCTTTGAAAGACCTTCTACCGCTTTCCCGGAATCACCGCCCGAAAGCTGTTCATTTGCGAAAAGCTCAATATTGATGCGGCCGTCTGTTTCTTCCGCCAGGTCGTTTTTCAGTTTCTCGGCAGCTTCATACCAAGTCGAGCTGTCTGCGACTGTGACGGACATTTTCAGGTCATAGTTTTTCGCTTCTCCTCCGGCACTTGCTTCATCTTCCGATGATGCTCCGCCCCCACATGCTCCGAGTAAGAGCATGGCAGACAAGCCGATCATGCCGAATACCGATCTCTTCGTTTTTTTCAAATCATTTCGCCCCTTTAATTGTTTTTCATGGATTCATAGAGGAAATCCACAATGTGCACCGCTTCCATCTGTCCGGACAACCCTTCGCGTTCGATCCCCACTTTCATCTGCAGCAGACAACCCGGATTTGAAGTTACGATCACGGATGGCCCGACCTGTTTCACCCCTTTCATTTTCTCCGCCAGAATCTTCGCAGACATTTCCGGTTGCAAGAGATTATATATACCAGCGGACCCGCAGCAGCCGGCCGCATTCGGCATCTCGATAAAGGTGAATCCGGGAGCGGATCCGATCAATGTCCTTGGAGCTTCCCAAACGCCATTCACATTTCTGAGATGGCAGGAATCCTGGTAGGTGACGACCGCCTGGGCTACTTTGCTGATAGCCTGCAATTGCCTGTCAAAGCCCGCTTTCATCAAGAGAGTAGAGATGTCGACAATCTTGCCGGAAAAAGCTCTCGCCTCGTCAGTGTCCAGCAACTTCCCGTATTCACTGAGAAAGGCCCCGCAGCCCCCTGCGTTCTGGACGATAAAATCATAGTCCTGGTGATTAAATGCCAGAATGTTCTTTTCTGCATTTCTCTTGGCTTTCGGGATTTCTCCGCTGTGTCCGTGAAGAGCGCCGCAGCATTGCTGATTGGCGGGGATGTCCACTTCGTAACCTGCCATTTCAAGCAGTTCGATGGTTCGGCTGTTGGTTTCCTGAAACATCGTGTCCATCAGACACCCGGTAAAGAAAGCGACCTTGTAAGTCTGATTTGGCTGGGCCTGTTTTGGCTTCTGCCTGATCGGCGGCAAGACCCGCTCCATCTCACTCATCTGCTTGGGCAAGAGCTTCATCACGCCGGATGCACGGGCGACTTTTTGGATCCCCGTCGCCTGGTAGAGCCGGATCAGTCCCACAGTGCGCTTCATCTTTTTCTGGTCGGCGAACAATCCGTCAAACACGATTTTCCGGACGACTTGTTCTTTTAATCCGGGCTGTTTGGCATCGAGCACCGCATGGCGTGCTTCCTCAAGCAACGTGCCGTATTGGACACCTGCCGGACAGGCAGGCTCACAGGCTCGGCAGCCGAGGCAGACATCAAGCGAATCTTCAATGCTGCCATCCCAGAGGACCTGTCCGTCCCTGAGGGCTTTCATGAGAGAAATCCTTCCCCGGGGGGAATGGGCCTCATCCTGTCCGGTCATGACATAGGTGGGACATGCCGGCAGACAAAAACCGCACCTCATGCAATCTGTCAGCAACTCCTCGCTGACATGTTCAACAAAGCTTTCTTTCATCTTTTCCTGAAGAGGACTAACCATGGGCCACCACCACCCTCGGTTTGTTTGCCTTCGCAAACATTTTGCCGGGATTACAGATATTCAGAGGGTCGATCGCCTGTTTGATCGTTTTCATCAATTCAATTCCCTCATCGCCAATCTTCCATTGAAGATAAGGCGACTTCATCTCCCCGACGCCATGCTCTCCGGTGATCGTGCCGCCCAAGTCAATGGCGGCTTCAAATATCTCAGCGAATGCACGTTCCACACGGACCATTTCCTCATTGTCCCGGATGTCAGTCAGGCAGGTCGGATGCAGATTTCCGTCTCCTGCATGTCCGAACGTATGGATCTCAACCTGATTCCGCTCGGCGATCTCCCTGATTTTCCGGACCATATTCGCAATCTCAGATCTGGGGACGGTAGCATCCTCCAAAATAGTCGTGGGCCGCTTTCTAGCCAGTGCGGAAAGCGCAGCCCGACGCCCGGCCTTTAGCAGTCCCGCTTCTTCTTCCGTTTCTGCCACTGCTGTCATGACTGCACCGTTTCTGACCGAAATGTCGATCATCGCTGCAAGGTCCCGTTCCACCTGCCCGGCTTCCCCGTCCTGTTCAATCAGCAGCATCGCCTCCGCATCTTGCGGAAGACCAAGATTCATGAACCGCTCTACGGCGTCCATCGTCCCGCGGTCCATAAACTCCAAAGTGGCAGGAATGATACGCTTCGAGATAATTTCGGAGACAGTGGCAGCCGCTTCCTCGAGAGATTGGAAATAAGCGATTCCGGTCCTTTGATGTTCAGGTTTCGGGATGAGTTTCAGGAGGATTTCTGTAACCACTCCAAGCGTCCCTTCAGCGCCGACCAAAAGTGCCTTCAGGTCGTAACCTGCCACGTCTTTGGCCAGTTTTCCTCCGGTCTTGATGACTTGCCCGTTTGGCAATACAGCAGTCAGGCCAAGGACATAATCTTTGGTGACACCATATTTCAGGCCCCTGAGCCCACCGGAATTCTCGCTGACATTGCCGCCGATTGTCGAGATCTTCATGCTGCTCGGATCAGGAGGATAGAACAGTCCCCGCTCTTCCACAAAATTGCATAGATCCAGGGTAAGGACGCCGGGCTGCAGCCGGATACACAAATTATCTTGATCGAATTCCAATATTTGGTTCATCCGATTAAATAGCAGAACGACCCCGCCGCTTGTTGGCGCTGTTCCTGCAGCCAGGTTTGTACCGGAACCTCTGGGAACCAGGGGGATTTGATGCTCCCGGCAAATCTCCATGATTTGTCGGATGTCCTCGGTTGAACCCGGTGAAACGACGGCATCGGGCATCGCCTGAAACCCTGCGGTCGCATCGTAGCTATAGGACAGGAGATGGGCAGATGACGTCCTGACATGTTCACTGCCGACAACATTCTTTATTGATTCGATCCATTCCATGCCGCCTTGAGCCTCCTTTCTGTAAAGGGCTTTCAACAATGGTATAAAATATTCTGAACATTTAATACGTCCAAAAAGCTAACATTTCCGAAAAGAAAGAATGAATATTTGTCCTATAACACAAAAATGACCCTCCCTTGAGTCGGGAAGGTCATTTAGTATTGACGATACAAACTGTATGCGATATATAATTCTGTCAGTTGCTCTTTATTCTGCAGATGTATGCCCAGCTGATTTTCTATCTTCGTCAGCCGGTACTTTAATGTGTTTTTGTGGATAAACAGGAGATCTGCCAACTCCTGAAGACTGCCCTCATTAAATAAATAGGTCTCCAACGTTTCCAGCAGTTCTTCATCCTCTGTGATTGGAGCAAGTGTCCGCTGAACGAACTTCCTGCCTACGTCTTCCGGCAGCTCCTGGAAAAGAAGTTCCAGCTTCAGGTCCTCTTCGAAGATGATCCTCTTTTGACGGGCTGATACAGCGAGGGCAATCTTGGCTTGCTTGTACGACCGTTTCAGACTTCCCGCCTGGCCCACACCGATCGGCTGGAATTCATTCATTACCTTATTTGCACGTGCTTCTATTTGCTCCAGCCCGTTCCTCAAGGATTGACGATCGACGTCCGGGATCAGGAAGATCAGCTCTCCAATGCCGGAACGCACCACTTCAAGGTGTTGGTGGATCGTCTGAAAGCTTTTCATTCTTTCAACCAGCCCGTCATCCAAATATTTGGTGGCCTGAAACACAGCAACGCTCGTGTAATTCTGAATAGGAAAGCTGAGAAGTTCTGCTTGCCTGATTGCTTTTTCCTGATCAATCTCACCGTTGAGATAGTCAGAGATAAAGTATTCCAGCTCCCGCACGCTCCGTTCCCGCTGCTGTCTGGACATAAAGTCCGCCACGAACAGCTCCACAACTTTCCTTACAAGCTTTCCATATTTTTCTACCGTATAAGGGGGGCCTGTGATACCGATGACTCCGATTGACTGATCCTGAATGATGATGGGCAAGACGATCCCGGGCAAGACCCCTTTTAATTCGCGGCTCAGTTCCTCAGTCATCTGAATCTGTTTCTTTTCCCGGATTGCCATGGCTGCCCCTTCATGATAATTATTGAGGCGTTCGGGATTGGTGCTGGCAATGATAAACCCATTCCGGTCTGTTACTAGAATACTTTGTTCAACCAGCGAGGATATTTCATCGACAATTTGGCTTCCGATCACCTGCAGATCGAACATGCTCCTCCCCCTAATCTCTTTTGTATATATCAAATCATACGTGTATTAATAAATTGATACAATAGTATGACAAATAAAATCCGGCACGGTATTAAATCCCTATTTTTCCATGTTTGTATGGAATGAGTGATAGGTATTGGTCCATATCAAAATAAAGCGGGAGAGGCTGAGTGATTCAGCTTCCCCCGCTTTTTCAGCAAGCTTATTCCAAATAAATTGTACGATTAGCATTCGTATGCATGGCGTGATCATCGGTTCCCAGCAGCCCGGCGCCGTATGGGCAATGATAAGGCCGCCGTCTTTGGCTGGACACAGCATACGAGTTGCCCGGGTCCAGAACCCCCTATCATATGAAACCTTCATCTTCCCATCCGTCTTTCCAGTTGCACCCGCAACTCCTCCATCATAGGAAGTCTTGAATGGATGACCGGAACGATGCCAAGCTTGTCCAGGAGTGGCTTCAGGAACGCCGCTGTACGGTCTTTGACATGCAGTTCGCCCGGAATGGTGCCGGTCCGTATCATGCAGTTGGCAAGAGCGGCCTGTGCAACGTCTTCGGGGAGAGGGTTGGGAATCATCTCATAAAAGACCGAGACTCCAACTTCGCGGTCGACTCCGAGTGCGACCAGCGGGAAGTAAGTTATTTCGGTTTCCTCATCGTGAACGGCAGTTGGAGCGGAGAAAAGATCAAATTCCAAAGAAAGATTGCCCGCGGGCAACTTCAGCAGCCGCTTAATGTCCAATTCCCTTAGCTGCAGACCGACATCCGGTATGGGAGGCGCTTCGGGAACAGGGACGTAGAACGGTGTCATCTGTCCGTCTGGATCACCGGAAAAGGCAAGAATCTTTTCTTCCATCCCAAACTCCGGAAGATGGTTCCCTTTCTTCGCAATTTCAGCTACTGCAAGAACGCCTTCCAACAGATCAGTGAGAAAATGCGCATCCCATTCATCCGGCAATGAAGGAAGAAGACCTGGTTCATAGCTGCGGAATACCGGCCAGCGTTTTTTGCCGCGGAAGGAGTAACCGAGATCTTTCAGGAAACTGTATTCTTCTTTTGTTAAGTCCTGACGATCTTCGAATGAGACGGACAGTGCATCCAGTTCTGTCAGATAGTCAGAACCGAAACCGTCTGCAAATACCGATTTCAGGCTCCTGTAGCCGTCCCACCCCCTGTATACCATCACACCAAATTGTTCTCCAAGGCTGCCCATTACTGAAACGAAATGCGGCTCTTCCTCTTCAGGAAAATCGAACATGACAATCTGGTTGCTGTGCAGGTGTTCCCACGGCTTTTCCTGGCTGACCCGCTTGGCCGCCTCCACCATTCCCTTTAGAGCCTCTTCCTCCACTTCCGGAAGAAAGACCAGCCGGTTCAACTCCTTCTCTGTTCGGTTTTCTTCCCGGTTCTCAGTCTCCGGTGTCTTCGGCCCTTTTTTCGAGCTTTTTAACGCTTGATTAATATCTCGCACGAGCGTTCCAGGTTGTCGCGCTCCGCTGTCGGAGTAAGCACCCGGGAATGTATCTTCTTCAGCCGGTTCACCTGAGGCAGCCGTACAGCGAGGGACTTTTGATTCCGAATGGGCTTCAAGAATATCTGTAAGCGTGACCCGGTGCTCCCAGCCCGCTCCAAAATCGTACAGATAGATCAGCTCGTCGCCCTTTTCCGTCAGCCAGTCACCCAGCGGTTCAACGTCCTCGTCAAATAGCAAACTAGCCGACTCATCCATGAAGCCGATGGGACCAATTAGTTCCCGTGTCTCTGTTCCTCCACTTCGAACGATTACAAATTGGTGGAGGTGGGCGTTCTCCCATTCGTAAGCCTTCTGCAATACCCGGTGCAGTTCTTCGAACGTCATCCCGCTGTCTACTTCGAGCGTTCGCGTCACCGACGTCTCCGTGTATTTGAGCTTTGTCTCCAGTTCATAAATCATCCTGCCACTCCTCTCCCCTTTTTTCTTCATTGTAACGGAAAGAAGCGCTGCAGCCGAAGTGGAAATCACTTTTTGTTTGAAGCATTCCATTCTTGAACTTTGCGAACCTCTGCTTCCATCTCCCAGTCCTGGACTGCCGCAATCATGTGAGCACTTGCCGGCACCGGAACTTCCCATCCTTTTCTCGCTTTGCTGCTCATAGATCGGACACGGGACAAAAGCCAGTCGATCAGCTTGGCTTCATCCTGCTCGGGGAGTCTTGGTTCCGCTTCTCCCTCATGGATTCTGAGCTTCGGCCACCGTTTGCCCCGGAAGTAGGATCCGAGTCTCTGATAAAAACGGAGATCCTCTTCCGACATGTCTTCCCGCTCTTCAAACGTAATCATCATCCTGAACGTTTCCCCGAACGCCTCGTCCTGTTTCCCGAGCAGATACCGGAAGCCTTCCCATCCCCGTGCGACTGTTACGCCGATCTCTTCTCCACCATCCCCTATCACAGAAACGAAAAACGGTTCTTTTTCACCCGAACGCTCACAAAGAAAAATCTGGTCGCACGAGAGTACAGTCCACGGCTTGTCACTTGCGACCTTTCTCGCTTCCTTTACCAATTCTTTGAATGGAATGTCAGGATCCGGTTCAAAAGCCTGAGTCCGATTTCTCCAGTAAAGCTCATCATCGTCATCAAAATCCGTATGGTCATAATAGTCATCGAAATCTCCAGATTCACTGAATCTGCCGATCATCCGGGCAGGTCTGGCTTCAAATTGCCGATGATCGTTTGGCGGGTAGCCGCTAAAGGAAAAGCCAAGTTGGTGACTGACTGACTTTAGGCTAAGCAAAACAGTCCATTCTTCAAGAAGGGTGCTTTCCCGCCCAAAGGCGGTCTGCAGAATTCCCTGCAGGGCTTGGACAGGCAATTCGTCTTCCAACTTGATCACTCGTTTGACCGGCGGTGACGTATTGAGCAGAGTCAGTTCCAGTTCATGGGACATTTAGTGATCTCCCTTCGGATTTGCTCTCATTGTAGCCGCCTGTACCAAAGCGGGCAATGAAGCTAAAGGACGAAACCAAAGTGATGAAATTAATGTCGAAAATTGAAATTCGGCCCTCTTTTGTGGTTAAAATTCATGGGACCTTTGTCCATTCCAAATAAAAAACCGGAACAGGACAGTACTTACATCCTGATCCGGCCGTTATTTCATTAATAATCCTCTATCCTGTCAGACTACTACCTGTTTCCCCCGACCTCTCAACGACCAGATGACGACCGGAATCAGGAGCAGTGACAGGATTCCCCCGCCGAGCGCCATGGCGCCAAACCCTGTATAGGCAGCAATGATGCCCGACAGCATCCCGCCCGTGGCCCCGGACAGGGCAATCAGAACGTCAACCGAGCCTTGGGTTTTGGCTCTGACAGAAGGAGCCGTTGCATCAACGATCATCGCAGTGCCGCTGATCAGGCCGAAGTTCCAGCCCAGTCCGAGAAGCCCCAAAGCAGCATACAGACCGAAAAGTGAGTCGGGCGGCGAAAAAGCGCCTGCCATACCCGCAGCAAGCAACGTAATGCCTGCAGCCGCGGCCATGATGTTCCGGCCGACCCGGTCCACCAGGATGCCGGTCAGGAGGGACGGAAGGTACATTAGCGCGATATGCACGCCGATCACGGAGCCCACAGCGGACAAGGCGTGCCCATGCTGCTCCATATGCACAGGCGTCATCGTCATCACTCCTGTCATGATCAGCTGAGTGACCACCATCACCGTCGCACCTGCAATGACCCCTCTCCGGTAAGTTCCACCGACGGACACGTTCTCACCTTTTTCCGCGGCCGCCGCCTGACGTCTCGTTTCAAGAGCATTCGCCACGAGCAAAGGGTCAGGCTTCAGGAGAGTCAGGAGAATCAGACCGGCAGCCAGGTAGGCTACCGCCGCAAGGATGAACGGACCGGCCAGAGGCGGAACGCCGACAGATGATGCAAATTCCCCCATCACCCCGACCAGGTTCGGCCCTGCCACTGCGCCGACCGTCGTCGAGACAAGAGCAATGCTGACGGCTGTCGCCCGTTGCTTCGGTCCGGCAAGGTCGGTTCCCGCATATCGGACCTGCAGATTGGTGGCCGATCCTGCCCCGTAAATAAATAGCGCGGCAAACAACAGCCATATGCTGTCCAACATCGTTGCCGTAATGACGCCCACCGCACCCAGGGCTCCGGCAAGAAATCCGCCGGCAAGGCCGAACCTGCGTCCTGAACGCTGGGAAAGCCGCCCGACAATCAACGCGGACAGTGCTGCCCCGAGGGTAAACAGCGCAGTCGGCAAGCCGGCCATGCTATCGGTCCCCAACATCTCCCGGGCGATCAGCGCGCCGACCGTAATACCGGCAGCAAGACCCGCCCCGCCGAATATTTGGGAGAGGACGACGATGGAAAGCGTCCGCCTATAAAGCTTTCTGACTTTTTCCGGAGACTCGGTGTATTCCCGATATGGATGGAATTCCTTTTCCTGTTCCGGCTTTCTTTTCCCCTTCCCCATTTCAGTCCCTCTTTCCGCTTTACATTTTCCTCACTTTAACTGTATGGAGGCTTTCTGTCCATGACATTTGAAAAAGGACCGGCAGCTGCCGATCCTCCCAGGTCAGGCGGTCGTCTCCTGATGCTTTTTGACCGCCTCATCAATTCTCTTGAGCGCTTCCTCGAGCGTCGCTCTCGTACACGCCAAGTTCACTCGGACGAACCCTTCCCCGCCCGGGCCGAAGACATGGCCCTGGTTCAGGCCGACCCTGGCCTCTTTGGCCATGAACGTCTCCAGTTCCTTGTTGTCGAGGCCGAGTGCACGGGCGTCCACCCACGCGAGGTAGGTTGCCTTAAGCGGATACACCCTAAGCTGCGGGATGTTCGTTTCCGCAAAGTCTTTCAAGTAGGCGTAGTTACCCCGTACATAGTCGAGCAGGCTTTCGAGCCATTCTTCTCCATGACGGTATGCGGCAATCGTGGCAGCCGCGCCGATCGGCGAGGAACCGCCGACCGCAAACTTTTCAAGTTGCGCGTTGAAAGCCTTCCGGCGCGTCTCATCCGGAATGATGATATTTGATGTGTGCAGGCCTGCAAGGTTGAATGTCTTGCTTGGGGCCGTGCATGTCACGCTGATTCCTGAAAGCTCGTCCGAAATGCTCGCAAACGGTGTGTGCGGCTGGTCGCCGAGAATCAGATCACCGTGGATTTCATCCGAGACGACCGTGAGGCCATGGCGCACGCAGATGTCACCGAGCTGTTTTAATTCTTCGGGCGTCCAGACACGGCCTGACGGGTTCTGCGGGTTGCACAGGAACAACAGCTTCGCGCCGCTTTCCGCAACTTTCGTCTCCAGGTCATCAAAGTCCATTTCATAGTGCCCGCCCCGGTCGACCAGCGGGTTGTCGACCACTTTACGGCCATGATTGTTGATGGCTTTCATGAACGGATAATAAACCGGCGGCTGGACTATTACCGAATCACCCGGCTCAGTGTAGGCAAGCACAGCCATGTTCAATGCATTCACGATGCCCGGTGTCTGGGTAATCCATTCACCGTCAATCTTCCATCCATGGCGTTTGTTCATCCAGTCACTGACCGCTTCCTTATATTCTTCGGAACGGAGTGTATAACCGAAAACTCCGTGGTCCGCAGCCTGCTTGATCGCCTCGACGACCTCTTCGGGCACGCGGAAGTCCATATCCGCCACCCAGAGCGGGAGGACATCTTCAGAACCGAAAAGATCCTTAACTGCATCCCATTTAGCGCTCGCTGTTCCGCGGCGCTCGATTGTTTCATCAAAGTTATAAGCCATCCTTGCTGCCCCCTTACCTAAATAAAGGAACCGGTCACGGGTTTGTCGGGTACCGGTTCCGCCTACTGTCTACTTTACCTCTTTTGGGCCTCTTATAGCCACCTCAACCTGTTTGAATTTACAGAACCGGATCATCTTCACTTCTGAATATAGATGAAACGGTCAGCCCCTTTGTCGGGACTGACCGTTTTTCATTTCCCAAATACTTTCTCAGCCTTCTCCCGCCCATTCGCGATGCAAAGGCCGATGCCGACGCCGTGGAACGAAGCACCGGCGACTTGGACATTCGGGTAGGACGCTGAAAGGAACTGTTCCAACTCCTCCACTGCCGTCCGGTGTCCGAGGCCGTACTTCGGCATGAGGCCTAGCCATGGCGTGACTTCAACCACGGTAGGTTCCGCGTCCAGACCCAGGCTTTCTTTCAGATCATGGCGTGCGAGGGCGATCAGCTGCTCCCTGTCCATTGAAGAGATCTCTTCAAATTTCGGATTGGAGTTTTTGTAGAACAGCCGGACGAGCAGACGGCCATCTGGAGATGTATGTGTCCATTTCCTGCTTGTCCACGTGCATGCATCGCAGACAACCTCACCGGTTCCGGCATTGATAAAGCCGGTGCCATCCGCGGGAAGCTCCGAATCCGGCAGGTCGTAGCCGAGATACATTGTCAGGATCGAGGCACTGGTGAAGGTGTCGAACACTTTCTTCGGTGCGGCCTGGCCGAGAAGTCCGCGCACCTGGGAATCCGGCAGAGCCAGAATGACCCCGTCTGCCTGGAGTTCTCCGTGGCCTTCAACCGATATGAGATAGCTGTCCCCGCATTTTTCAAGGCTCTTTGCCTTTGCGCCTTTCAGAATCCGGACGCCGGACATTTCCTCTTCCATCCGGTCGATCAGTACGGATAACCCACCATCGAACGACAGGAATTTCTTGTTGGCCTGGGACTGGAACTTTTCCCGGTTGGCACCGAGTCCGCGGATGATGCTGCCGTATTCGTTTTTATAATCCAACAGATAAGGCAATGTCGATCCGAGCGTCAGTGTATCAAGTGAGCCTGAATAGACGCCGGAAAGCACAGGTGCCACCTGTCTCTCCACCAGCTCATCACCGAGAAATGCCCTGAGGAACGCCCCGATCGGGCTGTCTTTTGTGAAGTCATGCTCGGTTTCTTCAAAATCCTTTAGCGCCGCCTTCTTCCCCTCTTCGGAAACAAGTGTCGAGGCCATGAGCGACTCTTTGTCCATTGGGATGCCGAACACCGTATTTGCCGGGATGGCATGCAATTCACCGTCCCGGTAAAGATAAGAAATGCCGGTCGCATTGTGAACGACATGGTCCCGTATGCCGAGCTCATTGACCAGCGTTCCCACCGCTTCGTGGCGTGCCACGATCGAATCCGCTCCCGCTTCCATGATGAACCCGTCCTCATGAAGCGTCCACAATTTTCCGCCTAGACGTCCTTCCGCTTCGACCAGCGTGATTTGGACATCTTCACCTGATTCATCTGCCAGCTGATTCAGCCGATGCGCAGCGGATAGTCCGGTGATGCCCCCGCCGACCACGATCATACGTTTCATCATTCACCCGCTCCTTTTTAAAGCCCTCTAACGCAAGTGTACACCGTTTTGATGAGCTGATGCGACTTGTGCGCGGACAGTTTTGTGACAGAGAGCGGCCGCTAAAGGGTAAACTGTAGTTGAACCAAAATCTGTGATCCGGATCGGGAAAGGAAGGGACTTCATGCGGAACTCGTATACATTAACGATTGGGAATGTCACCCGCGAGCTGCCGCTCGTCTGGGTATCCGAAGAACTCCAGATCGCCAGCTTCGTGATCCTCGGCGACACCGAAATTGTGGTTGAAGCGGCATCACTCATTTCGGACAAGCTGCCTGATGTGGACTTTCTCGTGACAGCCGAGGCAAAAGGCATTCCGTTCGCCCACGAAGTGGCGAAGCTGAAAGGCATGCCCCGTTACATCGTGGCCAGAAAAAGCGTAAAAGCGTACATGGATGAGCCGCTGGTGGCGAACGTCACCTCGATTACAACCCAGAAAAAGCAGACACTCGTCCTGGATGGCCCGGATGCCGCCCTGATTAGCGGGAAGCGTGTCATCCTGATCGATGACGTCATCAGCACCGGCGATTCCCTCCGGGCGCTTGAGGCACTTGTCACAGAGGCCGGCGCGAAAGTCGTTGGCCGCGCCGCCATGCTTGCCGAAGGTGACGCGTCGGAGCGGGACGACATTCTTTACCTTGAAAAGCTGCCACTGTTCCCGGCCGAATGAATACGTGAAAACAGGCGGTTCCGAGTTTGCGGAACCGCCTGTTTTTGTTGAAACGTTGATTATCTTTATGGAAACGTTGATGAAGTTTATTGAGACGTTGATTATCTTTAGTGAAACGTTGACGATCTTCCTTGAGACGTTGATTAACTCTGAATTTAACCCTGTTCCGCCTCGCTGCTCAGGAAACGCCATAGATAAAACGTCGCATACGCACGCCATCCTTGCCACGGTTCGGCGAAAGCCTCCACTTCCGGGAGAGTCGGCTTCCGGTCAAGGCCAGCGACCAGCTTCAGGGCGTTATGCAATCCGACGTCAGCCGCCGGGTAGGCATCAGGTGACCGCAGGCATCGCATCAGGACATAGTTCGCGGTCCACGGGCCGATGCCCCGGATGGCAGTGAGCCGGTGCTCGATCAACCGGTCATCTCCAATCGCCAGAAGGCCGTCTTTCGTGAGTTCCCCGTCCGCGATCAGACGCGCGACGCCGACGATATATTCGCTTTTCCGGGCCGTGATCTTTAATTCGCGCAATGCATCCGGTTCAAGCGCGGCCACTTTCTCCGTGGAGGGAAACAGATAATGGGTCACACCGTCCGATTCGATGGCTTGGCCGAATGTCTCGACGAATCGCCGCTTCAGCACATAGGCGAAAGCCACGGTGATCTGCTGGCCGAGGATCGCCCAGACGAACGTTTCAAACAAATCAGGAATGCCGACGACACGGAGCCCACGGTGACGGCTGACCGCATCTCGGAGAAGCGTATCCCGCTCCGCCATTTCATAAAACGGACCAAGATCCCTTTCGAGGTCCAGCCAATCGCGGATGAACCCGGAAACTGCCGCCTGCTCCTCCGCGCCCGGTTTCCCGTTCATGTTCAACCGGACAGAGATTCCATCCTGATGATCTTCCATTTCAAAAACAACCGGCTCACCGCCAGCTTCAATCGCCCGCGATACCTTGCCTTCTTCAATATGGAACATGCACTCGTCAGCCGAACGCGACAGATACTCCAGGTTCTCTGCAAAGCTGAAATCCTCCGGTACTGGGATGATCATTTGATGGATCATCGGGTCCGTCTCCTTTCACTTACGCCTGAAACGCCACTTCCCCCCGGCAAAGAGTCAGCCGGATATTCAGATTGTCATCGGCGAGAATCAGGTCCGCATCTTTCCCTTCCCGGATGCCGCCCTTCCGGTCATCGACTCCCAGCTGGCGGGCTGGGTTCCGGGATGCCATCGCCACGATGTCTTCCATTGTGACGCCTTCAATCCCAAGCATGCGCCGTGCGCCTTCATTCATTTTCAGGATGCTGCCGGCAAGCGTCCCGTCTGCAAGTTCCGCCCGGTCTTCGGTCACCCTGACCGGCTGTCCGCCGAGCTCGTAATCCCCAGCCGGAAGTCCTTTTGCCCGCATGGAGTCGGTGATGAGGATCAGCCGCTCCGGTCCGATGTTCTGCCAGATCAGGCGGAGCATCTGTTCCTCGACGTGGATGCCATCCGCAATCAGTTCCGCCTTGAGGGAATCCAAAATAAATGCCGCTCCGACTACACCGACATCCCGGTGATGGATTCCCGGCATGGCGTTGCACAGATGGGTCACCTGGCTGACGCCATGCTTAGCAGCATCCTGCATTCCTACAAATCCGGTATCGGTGTGTCCTGCCGATACGACCACTCCCGACTCGGACAGTTCCCGGATGAACGCGCCATCCCGGTCATGTTCCGGCGCCATCGTGATGACACTGATCCTTCCTCCGGCCATTTCCTGCCACTTCCGGAACAGCTCCGCATCGGGTTCGATAATATAGGATTCAGGCTGTGCGCCGGCACGCTTTTTCTCCACAAAGGGCCCTTCCAGATGGACGCCGAGCACTTCAGCCTGACCTGGGCGGTTCGGATATTGTGCAACGTTTTCGAGCGCACTGCCGATGTTTTCATGTGACTGGGTGATGGTCGTCGCGAGAAATGCCGTCGTCCCTTCCGCCGGCAGGAATCGGGCCATCCGGTCAAGTGCCTCTTCGGTCGCGTCCATCACATCCGCCCCGTCCGCTCCGTGGATATGGGCATCGATGAATCCCGGGAGCAGGTTCAGAGAAGTGCCGTCGATCTCCAGCATCTCATCCGGCAATTCCGCCGGACGGGTGCCGGACACATCGACAATCTCACCATCCCGGACCAGCACATAGCCCCCTTCCAGGACACCTTCCTCGGCATAGATTTTGGCCCCACTGATCAAGATTGTTCCCATTTCGCTCATCCTTCCCAATGTCAGTACAGTTTCCCAGAGATGCTGTCGGATACTTCCCGCTTTACCCGTTCCGCTTCATCGTAATTATTCATCGTCAGTCCGGTACAGATCAGGTCGATGAGGAACAGCTGTGCAACCTTCGATACGAGAGAACCGCTGTCCAGCGGACTCTCTTTCGCGGAAGTCAGCAAGATATGGTCGGCAAACTTGGTAAGCGGAGATTTCACGTAGTTTGTCAGCGCGATGATCGTCGCCTTCTTCTCCTTGGCGACACGGACCGCGTCAACGATGTCTTTCGTACCGCCGGTCAGACTGATTGCGATCACCACTGACTTTTCATTAAGAGACGCGGCGCGCATCATCTGGAAGTGGGAATCTGTCACGACGCTTGTATGCTTCCCGATCCTCATGAGGCGGTGCTGCATGTCCAGCCCCGCGATTCCGGATGAGCCAATGCCGAAGATGACCACGTCATCGGACCGGTCGATCGCCTCGATGCTGGCAGCCAACTCGTCTTGAACGACGACGTCATGCGTGTCCCGAATGGCCTGGACCATGTTTTCCCGGATCCGTTCTAGATACGTTTCTCCCTGATCTGTGCCGGCTTCGGCAATTTCCCTGGCGAACAGGAACTTAAAGTCCTGGAACCCTTTGTACCCCAGCTTCCTCAGAAAACGAAGTGCCGTCGCCTCGGCAACACCGCTCGCATCCGAGAACTCAGTCAGGGAATGATAGATCACCTGTTCAGGGTGCTCAAGAATATAGGCATAGATTTTCTGCTCGGACTTGGTGAATTGGTGTTTGTGCTGCTCCATGACCACAGACGGCCTCACATTGCTGAGCGGACTGTTCATCCCCTTACCCCCCTATCCATTTTTCCGGCTTTCTATGAAATGATGGGCCGCTCCGAGCAAGTTTGCCCGGTTACCCTGCTCCGCCAGGCGGACTTCAAGTGATTTGCGGTGGTTCGGCATGACCTTCTTCCGGAGGGATTCTTCAATCGCGCCTCTTAGGATCTCACCCTGTTCAGAAACGCCGCCGCCGATAATGATGCATTCGGGATTGAAGGAATGGACAAGAGACTGGAGACCTGTCGCAATATCATCCACCCAGCGCCCGAAAATCTCATTCGCCACCTCTTCCCCTTCTTTAACCAGATCGAAGAACGCTTCCAGATCCGGCTCGCCCTCATACGCATCCCGGATCAGCGCGATTAGGGCGGAAGCGGAAGCGTACTGTTCATAACACCCGCTGTTTCCGCAATTGCATGGCTTTCCGTCCCGGTAAAGAGAGATATGGCCGATCTCGCCTGCAGAAAATGCAGAGCCCGTGAAAAGATGGCCGTCCAAGAATAACGCCCCTCCGATTCCGGTCCCGATTGTCATGCAGACAAAGTTCCGGACACCCCGGCCTGCTCCCTTCCAATGCTCGCCGAGCGCCGTGCAGTTCACGTCATTCTCGACTGTGACCGGCAACCCCGTATGCCGGCTGACCCGCTCCGCCACTGGCGAGCCTGTATAGCCCGGGATATTGTCCGTAGCGAACACGACCGAACCGTTCCGGTTGTCGATCTGCCCCGCGGAGCTGATCGCGATTCCTTCTATATCGAAGCGTTCCCGGAGAAGATCGGAGATTTCGCACGCTTTCTCAACAACCGCGTCTCCCCCACGCCACGCTTCCGTTGGCACGAAATCATGGTGGATCAGTTCCCCGGAACCGCCAAGAACCCCGTATTTAATTGATGTCCCGCCGATATCAATGACGCCAAGCATCATGATCTTCCCTCATTTCTATTTCTATTGTTATTCTCATTTCTCTCATTGTCCATTGAAAAAGAGAAAAACCCGTGACAGGTTTTTCTCTTTCTCTGCCTTTCGGCTGTCATTCATTCAGAAATTCAAGATGCGGCTGACCTTCAGGATCGGCCGAGACAAAAAGCCGGCGGCTAAATGCCTCATCTTCATCCGGATAATCTTCACGGTAGTGGGCGCCCCTGCTTTCCTTGCGTTCCAGCATCGCCAGCAGCAGGACTTGGGAAAGCTTTAGAAAATTCCGTGTTTTAAAAGCCAGCTGCCTTTTTTCCGGCCGGCTAAAGAGCAGCGGAAGGTCCACCACCTTCTCCAATCCACGGATTTCGTCCAGTGCACCGGACAATCCTTCTTCTGAGCGGACGACATTGGCATGGTACCAGAGGATTTCCCTGATTTTCTCAGTCACTGCCCTTGCCCGTTCCGCCGCAGCCTCCACATCCGCATCAGCAGCAGTCGGTTCACCGAACATCCCGGTCAGGCGATCAGCAGCGAGTTTTACATCTGCAATTCCGGGATCCACCCCGCCGATATAATCAGAACAGTGTTCCGCAGCCCGCTTCCCGAACACCATGCAGGCGCCCGTTGAGTTTCCGCCGAGCCGGTTCGCCCCTTCGATGTTGCACGAAAGCTCGCCGATCACATACAGGCCATCCACGCCAGTCCGTCCGTGCGGGTCGATAAAGACTCCGCCATTGCTTGCATGGGCAAACGGGGCGATGCGGATTTCATCTTCCGCCAAGTTGACGTTGCGTTCTTTTAGCCAGTTCAGGTAGACGGTATAGAATTCTTCCTGATTCTCATAAATGGCCGGGTCGAACTGCAGCCGGAACCCGTCCTCGTTCCCGGTTTCGGTGATGCGCTTCATCATGGCGATATCGAAGTACCTGGACTCCAGAGAATGCGTGAACGGTCCGTGGGTGCTCCGGATCTCCAAGCATTCCCTGAGGCTGAGCCCTTCCGGAAGCATCGGCCTGAGAAGGCTTTCTCCTTCACCATCCACGATGTCCTTGCAATACATGAGGGTGTGCTCGCCGAACAGTGTCTTATATTTCGGCGAAGTGATGCCGGGGATAAACTGGATAAATTCCATGTTCACCAGGCGGGCCCCTGCCTCAAGTGCAAGGACATGCCCCGAGCCGTCCACATCATTCGGGTTCAGGTTGTGCTTGTAGATCGAACCGAACCCGCCGGTCGCAACGATTGCAGCCTTGCACCGAACAAGGACGAGCTCGTGATTTTCATCAAGGAGCACAGCCCCTGTCACCCGGCCGCCTTCCTTGATCAGCGTCAGGATGACCGTCTTTTCCATTATGGAGAGTGTGTCATAGCGTGCGAAGATTTCGTTGACTTTCCGTCGGATGCGGTCCCAGTCACTCAGCAGGTAGATTCTTCGGGCGTTCGGTGCGAAGCAGGCCTTCCGCTCTCCCTCCAGCTTTTTCGCGTCGACCCCGATGTCCCAGTATTCCTTGACCCGCTCCGGGATTTCGCGGACGTATACTTCTGCGAGGTCCTGCCTGTGCATGCCCCGGCTCATTTCTTCGATGTCTTTCAGAAACGTCTGCTCGTCTTCCTGGTCCTTTGTCACCTGGGTGCCAAGGGAGGCTTTCAGCGGATAGAAACTGGACCCTGACGCGATTTTCATCTTCGTCACCAAGAGTACCCGGTGTCCGAGATCCGAAAGCTCCTTAGCCGCCTTGATGCCGGCCAGGCCGCTTCCCGCGACAAGCACATCCGTTTCGACCGTTTTGTTGATCTCCATCCTGCTCACCTTCCCTTCAGCATTCCGTATGAATCAGTTGACTGTTTTATCGTAGAAAGTCAGCTCTCCATCTTCAGCTTTGCTTTTGCCTTTAAACAGCAGGCTGAAGCCGTAGCCGAAGATCAGCGAGGCGATCAGGTTGATGATCGAATACGCCCAGAGAGTGATGTCCGTAAAGTACGAGATGTAGACGGCCAGTACCGTTGTTGCAATAAAACCAAGAAGCGCACCTTTTGCATTAGCTTTCTTCGTCATGACGCCGAGCGTGAACGTACCGCCGATGATTCCTAGCGCGAGGCCCATCAGGCCGTTGAACCATTCGTAAGCCGAGCTGACATCCGAGTAGGCAAGAACGATGGCGAATGCAATCGAGAAGACACCGACAAGCGCCGAGACGACACGTGCGATCTTCGTGCTTGCTTCATCGCTCATGCCCGGCTTGAAGACGTTCTGGATATCGAGCGTCCAGCTGGTCGCGACACTGTTCAGACCGGTCGACAGCGTCGACTGTCCTGCTGCGAACAGGCCGGCGATGAGAAGTCCGGAAATCCCGACTGGCAGTTCACTGACGATATAGTTGGCAAAGATCAGGTCACCCTTGCCTTCAGGCATAGCGCCTCCCTGCTGTGTGTAGAACGTGTAGAGTGCTGTCCCGATAAAGAAGAACAGCGTGGCCGTACCGAGGGACAGGATCCCGTTCATATACGTCATCTTGTTCATTTCTTTCGGGTTATCCGTCGTCAGATAGCGCTGGACCATATCCTGGCTCGAGATGTATGAGAACGCGGTTGACAGACCTGCACCGAAGATCAGAAGCAGGATGCTGTTGTTGACGAAATTCGGATCAAACAGCGGCATGTCCGTGAAGAACTTGCCGTTCTCGGTGCCGGTTTTAAACACCTCTCCCATCCCGCCGTCAATCGAGAACAGCAGGAAGATCAGGGCGAAAATACCGCCGCCGATCAGGACAACCCCCTGGATAAAGTCGGTCCAGAGTACGGACTTGATCCCTCCGAACGCGGAGTAGATCGTCGCAATGACACCCATGAACAGGATGATCAGGACGGTATTGATGCCGGTGACCGCGCTCAGCGCGATGGCCGGCAGGTACATGATGATCGACATCCGGCCGATCTGATAGACGATGAAGAGCACGCTGCCGATCATCCGCATCTTCACATCAAACCGGCGCTCCAGATACTCATATGCCGTGTCGAGGTTCAGCTTCCGGTAGACAGGCAGGAAGAAATAGATCGCGATGGGCACGGCGATGAACAGGCCGAGCTGCGCGAACCACAGTTCCCAGGAACCGAGATACGAGTTTCCTGCAAGAGACAGAAATGAAATCGGGCTGAGCAATGTAGCAAACAAACTGACGGATGTGACCCACCAAGGGATCGATCCGTCCCCCTTAAAAAACTCTTTCCCCCGCATTTCTTTTTTCGCGACGGCAATCCCCACATAAAGGATGAACAGCAGGTAAGCGAACAGAATTACATAGTCAATGACTGCAAATTTTGCATCCATAACCTTTCCCCCTTAGCCGATCAGCAGTATTTCGCTGCCATCGCTTTCGCGTTTTCGACTTTGTCTTCTGTCAGGCGCTTCATCGGCTTTCTGCAGTAGCCTGCGTCTACGCCTTGGGCTTTCAGGATTTCTTTGATGGTCTGGTAGAGGCCGTTCGCAAGAATTTCTGCGATCAGATCGTTCGTCACTTTCTGGACTTCACGGGCTTCATCGATCCGGCTTTCCTTGGCAAGCGCGTAAATCTGCTTGGCACGCTGTCCGTTGACGTTGAATGTGCTGCCGATTGCGCCGTCCACATTGAGAACCGCGGCAGAAAGCAACATTTCGTCAAAACCGGAATAGATCAGCTTATCCGGGAATGCGTGGCGGATCCGCTCCAGAAGGAAGAAGTCCGGTGCCGTGAACTTTACGCCGATGACTTTTTCGTTCTCAAACAGTTCCGCGAATTGCTCGAGATTCATGCTGACGCCTGTCAGAGCAGGAATCGAATAGATGATCATCTTGTTGTCGACGTTCTCAAGGATCGTGTTGTAGTAGTCCTTGACCTCTTCAAAGTCAAAGCGGTAGTAAAAAGGAGTGACCGCGGACAAGGCATCGTAGCCGAGATCCGTTGCGAATTGGGCAAGCTCGACCGCTTCGTCGATATCAAGGGCACCGACCTGCGCGATGAGTTTGACCTCGTCCTTGACTTCATCCTTGACGATCTCAAAAACTTTCTTTTTCTGGTCCGCGGACATCAGGAAGTTCTCCCCCGAGCTGCCGTTCACATAGAGGCCGTCCACTTTTTGCACATCGATATTGTGGCGCACGATTTCGCGCAGCCCTTTTTCATTTACCTTGCCGTTTTCGTCAAACGAGCAGATCAGTGCCGTATAAATTCCGTTCATATTCTCACCTTCCGTTTTGTGTATTGGTCTTAGCTTTAGGAACGGCCGTCCATGGCGTCCGCAAACTTTTTCGTGATCAGTTGCGGGCGGGTGATTGCCCCGCCCACTACCACCGCATGCGCCCCGATTTGGAGCGCCTTCCGTGCTTTTTCCGGTGTATCGATATTGCCTTCCGCGATGACGGGAACCGACACGCGGGAGACGACTTCCTCCAATGCCTCAAGCGGCACATGACCTTCCGTGTATGGGGTGTAGCCGACGAGTGTCGTCGCGACGATATCGACACCTGCCCGTTCCGCCTCGACCGCTTCATCGGCGCTTGAACAATCTGCCATGAACAGCTGATCCGGGAAGCGGGCTTTAACTTCCGAGAAAAACTCCCCGAACGTCTTTCCGTCCGGACGCGTCCTTCCGGTTGCGTCAAAAGCGATGACGCCCACACCTTCTTCATGCAGTTCTGCGACTTCACTGATGGTCGGCGTGATAAACACCGGATGATCGCCGTAATTTTTCTTGATGATGCCGATCAGCGGCAGATCCACTTCCTTCTTGATCGCCCGGATATCCTTGACCGTATTGGTCCGGATGCCCGCAGCGCCGCCGACTTTGGCCGCCAATGCCATCTTGCCCATGATATAGGGATCATGGAGCGGCTCGTCCTCGAGCGCCTGGCAAGAGACGATCAGCCGCCCCTTCAGCCTATCCAAAATTTCCATCATGACTCTCCACCTTCATCCTGGCCACATTGAGGCCGCCTGATTGCGAATTAGGCGACCAATAGTAAACGATTTCACGAGAAAAATATATCACTTTTGATAACTAATTGTCAAAGTTATTTATATAAATGACAACGAACAATCAAACCAGCATGTCAGATATCTAAGCAGTTTCCGCTCAGGTTAACCGAACAAGTTTCTCCTTCCACTACTTTAGACCCCTTCACGGAGGTTCTATTTACCCAAAATTTCAATGCACCCTCAAGTTGTATGATTCCAAACGAATAGTTTAATAGAATCAAAAATCCGAACTTTGGCAAAAGCCATTGTCATGCCATTTTGCCCCCGGCATGATAAGCAGGAAGGGAGGAAAACGGACTAAAGTAGGAAACAGAGTAAAGTCTCTGTAAATTTCGTTAAATTCTCTTTCAATCTATTGAAACGGTTCTGATTCTCCCCCACGATTCATAATGGACTTCATACAAAAAGGAGCGATACCCATATGGACCAAAAGCGTTGGCGCAGGCCATTGAATGGCCTGCTGTCCGCAAGCCTGATGCTGAGCCTGATGGTTCCGGCGATCCCGGCAACCGCAAATGCGGAAACTGCGACAGAAGACCTGCTGATCTCGGAATACATTGAAGGCAGCAGCTTCAATAAGGCACTGGAGCTCTATAACGGCACCGGAGCAGAAGTGGACCTCGGAGCCTATAGCCTCGAACTGTATGCAAACGGTTCCTCTTCACCAAGCAATTCCCTCAAACTCTCTGGCACACTCGCGGCGGGCGAAACCTATGTCCTGGCTCATAACCAGGCAGTTCCGGACATCCTCGGCAAGGCCGATCTTCTGAACCAGACCGTCATCAACTTTAACGGTGACGATGCGGTTGTTCTGAAAAAAGACGGGCAGGCAGTTGATTCAATTGGCCGGGTTGGCGAGCGTCTGGAGTTCGGTAAGGACCTGACACTTGTACGGAAAGCGGCTGTATCAGCCGGGGATAAGGTCATTGATGACCCATTCGACCGGACAACTGAATGGGATGAGTTCGGAAAAGATGATTTCTCAAACCTCGGCAGCCACCTTCAGGAAGGCGGACCATCTGATCCCGAAGAACCGATTGACACCATCTCCATCGCGGATGCCCGTGCCCTCCCTCTCGGCGAGACCGTCACTATTAAAGGTGTGGTCGCAGCAAACCTGAAAAACACGATCTCCGTCCAGGACGAAACAGGCGGCATCGCGGTCCGCCCGACTTCCCTCGGGCTTGAAGCCGGAGAAGAAGTGACCCTCACCGGGACACTCGCAGACTACCGCGGCCTTCTCCAGCTGGACAGCGCGACTGTAGTCAACCGTGCGGACGCGGAAGCACCTGCGGCAAAATCCGTCACGGGCGACCAGATTGGAGAAGCGCTTGAGTCACAGCTGGTCACCGTAAGCGGCGTGACGCTCGGCGACATGTCCGGCGGCAGCTCTTGGGCAAACTTCACCGCAACCGACGGCAACGGAGAGTTCATCGTCCGTGATGAAACCAACCAGCTCGGCCTTGAAGAAGGCATGGCCTATGAGTCGGTCACCGGCATTGTCCAGCAGTTCGATGATGCCTATCAGATTATCCCGCGCGGCGCCGAAGACATCGTTGCTGACAGCACGATCCTCCGTCCTGCATCGGCTACTCCGGGTTCCGGCACATACGTCGGTCCTCAGGAAGTGACCCTCACGACGACAACGGCGGGTGCCGATATCCTTTACACGGTGGATGGCTCCGATCCGGCTGAAAACGGCACGGTCTATGAAGGCCCGGTGACCATCAGTGAAGACACTGTCCTGAAGACTGTGGTCCGGAATGCGGACGGCGAGTTCAGCGAAATGTCCATTTATGAGTACACGATCACCGAAGCACTCCGTATCCATGACATCCAGGGCGCCGACCACTTCTCATCATTTGACAGCCAGCGGGTCGAAGGTGTGGAAGGGATTGTCACGTACCACTACGAGCTAAACGGAGCGCATTATTACCACGTCCAGACACCGGACGAGCTTGCGGATGAAGACCCGCATACATCCGAAGCGATTACACTCTACGCAGGAAGTAAAGGCTGGCCGGTCCAGGTCGGCGATTTGGTCTCCGTCTCCGGTGAAGTAAGCGAGTATGCGATCGACGGCTACTCCGACCGCCATGATTCCGACCTCCCGATTACTCAGATTAACGTGCGCGATGACCGTGGCGGACAGGTGACCGTGCTCGAACGCGGCCTCGACCTACCGGAACCGGTCGTGATCGACGAGTCGAACCTTCCGACCGAGACCGTCGACGATGATCAGCTCACCGTCTTCGATCCGGAGTCCGATGCGATTGACTTCTGGGAAAGCCTTGAAGGTATGCGCGTGACGGTCGGTGACGTCCGTGCAGTCGGTCCTCAGGAACACGGCGACCTCGTCACCGTACTTGAGAACTGGCCTGAGGAAACGATTCACGGGGGCATCCTTTACAAAGAAGGCGACCAGAACGCGGAGCGTATCCAATTCCGCCTCGAGCCGAACGACTCCGCGCGTGACTTTGAAGTCGCGACAGGCGACCGGTTCGAAGGCCCGAACACCGGCGTCGTCGGCTATTCGTTCCAGAACTACAAGATCTTCGCTTCCCTCGACGACATGCAGGCGAACCATGTGGAAGGCGATACCTCGCCGGAGCAGACGACAATCGTCAAAGACGAGGACAAGCTGACGATCGCTTCCTATAACCTTGAGAACTTCTCGAACAACACGAAGTCCACGTCCGATGATAAGGCCCGCAAGCTTGCCCGCGCATTTGCGGTGGACATGCAGAGCCCGGATATTGTCGGCGTGACTGAAGTCCAGGACAATAACGGCCAGGATGCGGGCGACTCCGATGCATCCGAGTCGTACCAGCGGCTGATTGACACCATCGTCGAAGCGGGCGGTGTCCGCTATGAATACGCCAACATCAACCCGGTCAACAACGAGGATGGCGGAGCGCCAAACGCGAACATCCGCGTCGCCTTCCTCTACAACCCGGAACGCGTCTCGCTTACGGACGGCATTCCTCACGGTGATGCGACAACCGCTGTCGGTTACGAAGACGGCAAGCTTACCCTGAACCCGGGCCGCATCGCACCGAACGACCCGGCATTTGAAGACAGCCGCAAGCCGCTTGCCGCACAGTTCGACTTCCAGGGCGAAAGCGTCGTTGTGATTGCGAACCACTGGAACTCCAAGAGCGGTGACACGCCGATCTTTGGAAAAATCCAGCCGCCGGTCCTCGGCAGTGAAGCACAGCGCATCGAAATCGCCAAGCTCGTCAACGGTTTCGTTGAAGACGTCAAAGCGGACAATCCGGAAGCGAATGTAGTTGCGGTCGGTGACTTTAACGACTACCAGTTCGCGGAACCGCTCAAGATCCTTGAAGGCGACATCATGACGAATATGATCAACCATGTCGATGCGCCTGACCGCTACACGTACATTTACCAGGGCAACTCGCAGGTGCTTGACCACATCGTCGTCTCGAACAATCTAGTCGAAGACACGGAAATTGACATCCTGCACATCAACGCCGACTTCACCGACATGGCTGGCCGCGCGAGTGACCACGACCCGCTCATGGTTCAGCTCGACCTCGTCAAAGGCATGGAATTCGAGCCGATTGAGCCGAAAGACCATTATGTCTTCGACAAGCCGGACAAAAAGAAAGTAACGATCGGCAAGCAGAGCGTCTCCGTCACGATCAATGAACGCGGCGTCATCCCGAACGGCCTCCACCTGAATGGCCGCTACGCCGAACTCCATGGTGAAGGCTTCAAGAATCAGACCGTTTATGTAAAGCCGAAAAAAGACGGTACGATCATCGATGCCAAGGGCACTGAAGTGAAGGAACTGATCATCGAAGGCACGAAGCCGCTTGAAATCCGCGGCGGCGAAAACATCCAATCGATCAAGTTTGAGAAAAAAGCATCTCCGGAACTTTTGACTCTCTATGATTCCAAAGGCCGGCTGATCGGCCTTCCCGGTGAGGAAAAGCCTGCACCGGAAACAAATAAGGCACCTGAAGTCTCCTCCCCTATTGAAGACCGGAGCGTGACTGAAGGAGAGACGGTCACCATTGACCTCACTGGACACTTTACAGATCCTGACGGCGATCCTCTCTCCTACTCGGCAACCAAAGGCACCGTCTCCGGCAGCACACTGACACTTAATCTCGAAGCCGGCACGCACCTCATTGCCGTTACGGCAACAGATGGCAAGAAAAGCGCAACTGCCCGCTTCAGCGTGACAGTCGAAGAGGCTGAGCAGCCTGTTATCCCGGAGGAGCCGGTTAATCCTGACGGTTATTACAACGGAACCGAAGACCTGGAAGGCGAAGCCCTGAAAGCAACCCTCCATGACATCATCTCGGAGCAGGAAGTGCTGACCTATAAACAGGTCTGGCATGCACTACGCCTGACGGATGAGGATCCGGACAACCCGGACAACGTCATCCTGTTCTACTCACAACAGTCCCGCTCCAAGGACCGAAACGGCGGACAGGTCGGTGACTGGAACCGCGAGCACGTCTGGGCCAAGTCACACGGCGACTTCGGCACATCGATGGGACCCGGCACGGACATCCATCACCTCCGACCGACAGACGTCCAAGTAAACAGCTCTCGCAGCAACCTAGACTTCGACTACGGCGGCAACCCGGTCAACAACTGCAGCGGATGCCTGCGCGACGGCGATTCCTTCGAAGCGCCGGATGAAGTCAAAGGCGATGTTGCCCGGATGCTCTTCTACATGGCAACCCGCTATGAGGAAGGCAACCGTGTGGACCTCGAACTCAACGAGCGGGTAAATAACGGCAGTGCCCCGTACCACGGCAAGCTGTCCGTTCTCCTGGAATGGCATGAGATGGATCCGGTCAGCGAATTTGAGCAAAACAGGAACAATGTCATTTTCGAGATCCAGGGCAACCGCAACCCGTTCATCGACAAACCGGAATGGGCGGAGTCGATCTTCGGCAGCGGTGCGGAAAATCAAGCAGATCCAGCAGCATAAGCAAATCAAAAGAAGGCCCGGCATTGAGCCGGGCCTTCTTAAATTAAATACAGGGAGGCCGCCGTCAGCCGGTGCCTCCCTGTTATCGTACGATGGAATCTTATGATACTGTTTCGCTGCTGACCCTTGCGCCACCCGCGACTTTCCTCACCCAGTAGATGATCACCGCGGCGATGAGAACAAGGCCGAGATAACCCGTGATCGGATAAAGCGTGCCGACCAGGCTGACAAAACCGACAAAGCTGAGGGCAAAGCCTCCGATCCCGAACAGGACAACCAGGACTTTGAATCGCTTTGTGCCGGCCTCCGATACCCGTGCAGTAAAGGAATACAGCATACCGACAGCCGTATTGTAGATCATGCAGAGCAACACAACTGCCATAATATTGGCAAGAACCGGCGATATCTCAGCTGCAAGCGCCAATGTCGGCATTGCTGCACCGCTAACTGCATCCAGTTTGGTCAGCATGGCGAGGTTGACGAGCAGAATCAGAACACCTAACAGTCCTCCGCCGATTGCGCCTCCGATCGCCGCCGTCTTGCGGTCTTTGACCGTTCCGCCCATGACCGCAAGCATCGAAGCACTGCACGCGATGTTAAACGATACATAGAGGAAAGCACTGAGCAGCCAGTGAGGAGCCGCCGCATCCTGTTCCTGTGCAAGACGCGCAATCTCCGCACTCGAGATGTCAGCCGTTAATACCGAATAGCCTGCCAGGATAATGATTAGGGCCACCAGGAACGGCGTGATGGCACCGATCACCGTGATGATCTTCTGGACGTTCATCAAAACGGTCACCATGGTGGCCACGACCATGAACAAACTGCCGACAACGGCAGGAATTCCGAACTGCTCTTCAAAAAGCGACCCTGCGCCGGCATACATGATAACGGCAACACCGAACAGGAAGAATGTGATGACCGCATCCACGAACATCCCGATCGGCTTCCCGCAGATTTTATAAATAATTTCTTTATGGGACTTCGACTTTAATGAACTTCCGATACTGGCCAGGTTCATTCCTATAAAAGCAAACACTGCCATGGCGGCGATTGCGCCGGCAATCCCCCATAATCCGAAACTCGTGAAAAATTGCAGGATTTCCTGTCCCGAGGCGAATCCTGCCCCGACAACCACCCCTGCAAACGCAGCCCCTAACCGGATACTTTCTTTCAACTTCCATCCCCTCCGTTTTCGGGAAGGTTCAACTGCCGCAGCAACAACCTGTTCCCAGATGTATGTCTCTGTTGAGAATTCTTTGGTCGAAACCACCAGTAAGCGTTTTCAATATACCTTCTACGATAACGTGAATCCTTACATAGTTCAAGCAAGATTTAAAGAATTCTGTCGAATGCCCCTGGAGATTGCACCATTTGGAGATCGGAATATTCCGTCACCTGGAGGGTGAGAAAAGCGGTGCCCGAGAGCACCGTTCCCCTATTTACGCTCACCGATTTGACTGTGCATTCTCCGTCCGGAAAACTTCTTCCCCGACTGTATACTTCCGGATTTTTTCAAGATCCGGCTCATAGCCGATACCGTATCCGGAAGGGACTGTGATCTCTCCATCCACGGCAACGACTTCCGGTGTGATGATATCTTCTTCCCAGTACCGGTCCGACCCGGCCGTGTCCCCCGGCAGCGTGAAGCCCGGCAGTGTGGTCAATGCGACATTGTGCGCGCGTCCGATTCCCGCTTCCAGCATCCCTCCGCACCAGAGTGCGATGCCTTTTCCGACACAATAATCATGGATCTTCCTGGCTTCGGTCAGTCCTCCGACGCGGCCGATTTTCACGTTGATGATCCGGCAGCTGCCGAGTTCGACCGCCTTGCGCGCATCTTCGAGCGAGTGGATGCTTTCATCCAGGCAGACCGGCGTTTCGAGTTCTTCCTGCAGTTTCGCGTGATCGATGATGTCGTCATGCGCAAGCGGCTGCTCAACCATCATGAGATCGAAGTCATCCAGCATCTTCAGCAGCTCGATATCTTCAAGAGTGTAGGCGGAGTTGGCATCCGCCATGAGCGGCACGTCCGGGAATGCTTCCCGGACCGCACGGATGATTTCGATATCGGTGCCCGGCTTGATCTTCATCTTGATGCGCTTGTAGCCCTGTTCGATAAAGCCGCGGACCGTCTCGACCATCTGCTCCTTGCTGTCCTGGATTCCGATCGAGATGCCTACGTCGATCTTCTCCTTATTCCCGCCGAGCGCTTCTGCGAGGGTCTGCTTGTTCCGTTTTGCATACAGGTCCCAGACAGCCCCCTCAATGGCCGCCTTTGCCATATTGTTCCTGCGGATTGGCGCGAAGAGTTCATTCACCTCATCGGGATGATTGATTTCTTTCTCAAGCAAAAGCGGCACGAGGATGTCACGGATCACATGAGCGTTCGTCTCCACTGTCTCTTCTGCATACCAGGGGTAGGTAAATGCGACCGACTCCCCCCAACCGGAATTCCCTTCCTCATCAATCGCCTCGATCAGGAGGAACGGCTTGTCCTGCATCGTCCCGAAACTGGTTGTAAACGGATGTTTCATGCGCATCTCCATGCGGCGCAATCGAATCTCTTTGATGATCAACTATCCCATCTCCCTTTTCGTGAATTAAAGCGGTACATGCTCATTTCTGATCAGTACATATTCATTTAAGCGTCCGTCTTTTCTCCGGACGTCCGCGAGCACATATCCCTTTTTGAAAGCTTCCGTGAAAATCTGCCTCGTCTTTAAGCGCCAGTCAATGGCCAGCGTCATGTCTTCCTTGCGCATTGCCTGAAAATCGGCCGGGACCGGAACGATGATTGCCTCAGCTTCCGGCACCTTCTCCGGCTGATCCAGTACCGGCTGGCCTGATTGGCTCGCCGACACTGTATACGGATGGGCCTCATCCAGCTCCGCTTGGCGTATTCCGTCGGTCACACGCGGGCTGTCGATCCACCAGTCCAGGCAGAAACGGTCCGTAGGAAGTCCCGCGTTCAGCGGATCCTTCATTTCGCCGTAGCAGTCCTCCCAGTACGTGCCGACCACACCACCGAGCTTCCGGATGTTCAGGTAGGCATTGCGGCTTTCCAACGGATCGAATGTCCATTGGATCAGGTCATAGCCGATCTCTTTCGCCAGTTTTGCCTGGTGCCGTTTCATGGCCGCGCCTAGGCCCGAATGCCGGTATTCCGGAAGGAGCGCCAGCATATGCGAGCACAGGTACGGCCTTTTTCCGTCAAAGCCCGCAAAACTATATTGGAAACCGACTGCCCGGTCCCCGATAAAGGCGCCGATCAGCAGGCCGCCGTTTTTCATGGCTGTCAGGAACTGCTGCGGTGGTGTCGCACTTCCCCACACAGCCCGCTCCAGTTCCGTCGCCTGGTGGGTTTCCCCTTTTTCAAATGACCGGATTACCGGCTGTTCCATATTTTTCACTCCCCGGCGTGTCAGATGCCCTCTACATAATAAAACCCGTTATCAATCGCCCGTGCAGCTTCCTGCCGTTTTTTTACCGTTGCCGGATCCTTTACGCATAGCGCAGCCACAAGCGAATTTAAAAATGAAAAAAGTGGTGCTGCTTTGTCAACCGTGTTTGAACCCGACTCCATGGAAAACAATACGTCGCAGCAGCCAGAGACCGGCGCCGAAAGGGAATCGCTGATGCCGATCACAAAGGCCCCCCTCTTTTTTGCCAGATCCGCAATTTCCAGTGTTTCCTTCAGATAACGATGGAAGCTGAAAACGATCACAACGGAGCGGCTGTCCATTTTCACCATTGCCAAGGCCGGATCCTCCGCCTGCGGATGCATGACATCGACACCGTCCCGTACAAATCTCAGCATAAGTGACAGCCAGGCGGCAGCAGGATAGGAAGCCCGCAGGCCCAGCACCGATACATTTCCGGCTGTAAGGATCTCCCGCACGGCCCGGTCGAACTGAACCGGGTCAATATTTCTCGCAGTCTCGGCGATTGCGCGCTGGTCACGTTCCATGACCTTCTCAAAAATCCGGCTGTCCTCACCGATTGTCAGCTTGTCGTCCTGGTAATCCGTGAAGCTGCTTTCCGGTGTATAAAGTTCCTCACGGATCGCCTTCTGCAGCGCCGGATAGCCTGTAAACCCCATGTTATAGCTGAAGCGGATGACTGTCGACTCGCTCGTGCCGGTACGCTCCCCGAGCTCGGAGCCTGAGCATACCGCCACGTCATGCGGGCGCTCCATCACATATTCTGCTACTTTCCGCTGCCCCCGCGGAAGCTTCAGGATTTCCCGGTGGACCAATCCCTTCAACATCATCCCGCACACCCCATTCGACTGTATGTAATGACCCAAACATCAAGAAGCCCTCAAACGGGCAGGACATCTTTGATCCGGGCCTGCAAAATAGGCGCCGGCTATCTTTGAAGGAATTCCTGCATAAGTTTTCCATTAATGAAGGGAATCCTTCAATATGATTTTTACACTATCACGATTGGGAGAGAGGTGCAATATATTTCTGAATATTATCTTTCCTTCATGGTGATAGAGGGTTGAGTCGGGTTTTAAATGTAAAAAAGACAGGCTTTGCAGTGTCGGCTGCAAAGTCTGTCTGGTCGGGTGAAGTATTGGACTGTGTACTTTTGCGAAATCAACCTCCGGATTTCACTTCCTCCGCAATCTGCCTGATGAGCGAACGGTTCCGTTCTTTGAAGCGGTCATTGTGGGAAGAGACCATTCCCCGGTCGTGGGCTTCAGGCTCGATAAATGTTTTAGCACGGTTCACAGCATTGACCGCGTCCTGGAAGGCGCCGACAAGGAGATTAACCTTGCCTGTGTATGAAAGGCAGTCACCGGCGGCAAAAATTCCCGGGACAGTGGTGGCTGCATTTGCCCCGCCTTCGAAAAAGTGGCCGTCTTTGCGCAATGGTTCCGGTTCAAATGCCAGCTCGGAATCACGCTCATAACCGTGGCTGACGACGACATCATCCACTTCCACACGGGTAAGCGCGCCGGATTCCGTATCCATCAGTTCCACCAGTTCAATCCGGGTTTTCGCTGCATCTGATAGTAGCCGGTGGATCGTCACATTCAGCATGATGTCGGTGCCGTTGCTCCTGACCTTCTCCACCTGCGCCTCGTGCGCGCAGAAATTGTCCCTGCGGTGGACGAGAATCACTTTCGCCGCGATGCCGGACAGTTCTTCAGCCCAGTCGACCGCCGCATCTCCACCGCCCGAGATCAACACTGTCTTGCCGGTAAATGCTGCAAGCGACGGCATTGTGTAATGAAGATTGTCCATCTCCGCAACGGCAGCTCCCTGCAGCCGGAGCTTCTGGGGCGTGACGATGCCGCCGCCGTTCGCCATGATGATGGCCTTCGACAGATGAATACGGCCGAGATGGTCTTGGGCCTCAAACAGGCCCTTTCCATTTTTCCGGATGGCAGCGATCTTCGTCCCTGTCAGCACTTCCGGACCGAACGTCTTCCCCTGTTCGATCAGCTGCCTCCGGAACGTCTCCCCCTGCAACGGCGGCTGGCCACCCGCGTCCCAGATCATCTTCTCGCGGAACAGGCATACTTTTCCACCCAGTTCTTCCCTCGCCTCAATCAGTCTTACGTCCATGCCGCGGAGCCCTCCATAAAACGCCGAGTACAGCCCGGCCGGCCCTCCGCCGATAATCGTCACATCCCGGATCGGTTCTGCCATGTCGATTTCCTCCCTCTCCTGCTTCAGAAAACAGTTGACACCTTCATCGTTAGTCTATATCATCTGAAATTGAAAATCATTCTCATTGATAATCATTTTCATCGAGAATAACATGTTCTACTCCAAAAAGAAAGGAGAAACCCGATATGCAACTGCTCGCCGAACAGATCCAAGTCGGCTACGGAGATACCCCCATTGTCCATGGGATGGATATATCGTTTCCCCAGGGAAAGATCACGACCATCATCGGCTCGAACGGATGCGGCAAATCAACGCTCCTAAAGGCGATTACCCGCATCATCCCCCACCAGGACGGTTCGGTCCTGCTTGACGGCGCCAACATCCGCTCGATGGATACGAAAGCGCTGGCGAGGAAAATGGCGATCCTCCCACAGACGCAGGACAGCGCCAACGGCCTCCTGGTAGGAGAACTCGTCGCCTACGGCCGCTTCCCTTACCAGAAGGGATTCGGACGACTGAGCGCTGAAGACCGCCGCATGGTGGACTGGGCGCTGGAGGCGACCCGCATGGACGAATTCCGTGACCGGCCGGTGGATGCCCTGTCCGGCGGGCAGCGGCAACGGGCCTGGATCGCGATGGCCCTCGCGCAGGACACCGGGATCATCTTCCTGGATGAGCCGACCACCTACCTGGACATGGCCCACCAGCTTGAAGTCCTGGAACTTCTGCAGAAGCTGAACCGTGAAGAGGGCCGGACGATCGTCATGGTGCTTCATGACCTCAACCAGGCCGCACGTTTCTCCGATCATCTCATCGCCCTTTCGGCAGGACGGCTTATCAAAAGCGGACCGCCGGAAGAAGTGCTCGTCCCCGACGTGCTGAAAGATGTGTTCCGCATCGATGCAGTCATCGGAAAGGACCCGAGGACCGGGGCCCCCTTCTGCATGACCTATGATCTGATCAAATAAACGACCTTATCCGAAGGAGAATCCATATGAACAAGAAACTGCTCTTGATCCTCACCCTTTTCATGACACTTGCGCTTGCCGCATGCGGATCCACTGGTGACACCAAGGGAGAAGCGGAAGACAACGCTTCCTCCGACACCATCGTCTATGAATCCGAAACCGGGCCCGTCGAAGTCCCGGCAGATCCTCAGCGCGTCGTTGTGCTGTCATCCTACGCAGGCGACCTGATCAAGCTCGGTGTGCCGATTGTCGGCGTCGATTCCTGGTCGGCAGCCAACCCGAGTTTTGACGAGGCGCTGAAAGACGCCGAAGTCGTCTCCAACGAAGACATCGAAAAAATCATCGAACTGGAGCCGGATCTCATCATCGGCCTGAACAACATCCAGAACGCAGACAAACTGGAGAAGATCGCGCCGACCGTTCTCTTCACTTACGGCAAGAATGACTATCTCCAACAGCACATCGAAATTGCCAAAGTCGTCAACAAAGAGAAGGAAGCAACCGAGTGGGTTGAAGACTTCAAGCAACGCGCCGAAGACATTGGGACTCGTATCAAGGAAAAGATCGGCGAAGATGCTACGGTGACCGTCGCGGAAAACTTTGAGAAGCAGCTGTACCTGTTCGGCGACAACTGGGGTCGCGGCACTGAAATCCTCTACCAGGCAATGGGACTGAAGATGCCGAAGCAGGTCGAGGATGTCGCGCTTGAGCCGGGCTACTTCGCCATCTCGCAGGAAGTGCTCGGGGACTACGCAGGAGATTATCTGGTGTTGAGCCTGACGGAAGAGCAGGACACCTCGTTCATGGATGCTGCCTGGTTCAAGGAAATTCCGGCTGTGAAAAACGGCAATCTGATCGTTGCAGATGCACGGACTGCCTACTTCAACGATGCCATGACACTTGATGACCAGCTGGACTTTTTTGAACAGGAATTTCTCGGAAACGAATAACATCAGAAAAGCGGTCCATCCGGCCGGGTGAGGCCCGGTCTGCGGACCGCTTTTCCTTTGATTGAGGAAAGTGACTGACGATATGACCACCAAACGACTTGTTCCATTTCCGATACAGCTCGCGCTCGGTGTTCTGCTGGTGGCCGCATCCTTTGTTGCGGCACTGACGCTCGGAGCCGCGGATACCGGCATCCGTGATGTCTGGCAGGCCATCTCATCCGCGACCGGCGAACATGCCGCTATACTCCGCGAACTGCGTATTCCGCGCGTGGTGGCCGCCACCTTCACAGGAGCGGCGCTTGGCGTTGCCGGCGCGATCATGCAGGGCGTAACACGCAACCCGCTCGCTGACCCCGGCCTTCTCGGACTGACCTCAGGAGCGAACGCTGCGCTCGCCCTATCGCTGGCACTGATTCCCGGCATCCCCTATCTCGGAATCCTGGCAGCCTGCTTTATCGGTGCAGGCGTAGGCATGGTGCTCGTATTCGGCATCGGGGCATCCAGCAGGGGCGGCATGTCCGCGATGCGGCTTGTCGTCGCAGGTGCTGCGGTTTCCGCTTTTCTGCAGGCGATTGCGGACGGAACGGGGATCGTCTTCCAGATTTCCAAGGACGTCTCGCTCTGGACGGCAGGCGGTCTCATGGGCACGACTCCCAAGGCTCTCATCATCGTTCCGTTTATCGCAGTAGGCCTCATCGGTGCCATTGCCGTCAGCCGCCAGCTGACCATCCTCAGCCTGCAGGAAGACGTGGCAGCCGGCCTAGGCCAGCGGGTGTTCCTGATGAAAGCCATTATGATGGGCATCACCGCCCTTCTCGCAGGTGCGGCGGTCTCCCTTGTCGGCAACCTGGCGTTTGTCGGCCTCATCATCCCGCATATCGTGCGTACCTTCAGCGGCTCGGACTATACACGTATCGTCCCGATGAGCGCCCTTCTCGGCGCCGCGTTTATGGTGCTGGCCGATCTCGCCGGCCGGACCTTGAATGCACCATTCGAGACGCCGGTTGTCGCCATTACGGCACTGATCGGACTGCCGTTCTTCCTCATGATCGTCCGGAAAGGGGGGCTCCGCGATGCGTGAATCGAAACGGCGCAGGCCGCTCCGCCGGACACTTATCCTGGCCGGACTGTTCCTCATCGTGCTTATCGCCGCCCTGTCGGCAGGTGCATCAGGCGTGACTATCGACCGGCTCATCCCCGTCCTCACCGGAAACGGCACGTTCAAGGAATCGTTCATCCTGCTGGAAGTGCGGCTGCCGAGAGTGGCGGTGCTCGTACTTGCAGGGGTGGCGCTTGCGGTGTCCGGGTCAATCCTGCAGACGTTCGCGCGAAATGATTTGGCGGACCCGGGAATTATCGGGATCCATTCCGGGGCAGGATTCGCCATCACCGTGTTTTATCTTTTTGCCGGAGGCGATATCCCTTACTACGCCTATCTGCTTCCGGCCGTGGGATTTGCCGGAGCCATCGTGACTGCCGCACTCATCTATCTGTTCTCGACTGAAAAGGGACGCGGTCTCCGTCCGATGCGCCTTCTTCTTGTCGGAATCGGGTTTGCGTCCGCCCTGTCCGGCGGCATGATGCTCCTGATCTCCGGCGCCGAGCGCCAGGAGGCCGCCTTTGTCGCGGAGTGGCTCGCGGGAAGCGTCTGGGGCGCAGACTGGCCGTTTGTGCTCGCCCTTCTTCCATGGATCGTTCTGCTCGTCCCGTATGTCCTGTACCGGTCGAATACGCTAAATATCCTGGCGCTCAGCGAACCATCGGCGATCGGGCTCGGCCTTCGGCTGTCACGGAGCCGGATGATTTTGATCGCGATTGCTGTCGCCCTTGCCGCGGCTGCCGTCTCCGTCACCGGTTACATCGCCTTTATCGGGCTGATGGCTCCGCATATCGCCCGGGCCATCGCCGGACCGCACCACCAGCATTACCTTCCTGCGGCGATGCTGATCGGTGCAGGGCTCCTTGTCGCGGCTGATACGATCGGCCACTCGCTCCCGGCCTTCACGGTCCCCGCCGGCATCATCGCCGCCCTTATCGGTGCTCCGTACTTCCTTTATCTGATGAGGAAGAGTGGGTGACAGGAAACGTTGACGATCTTGAAACGTTGATTAAGTTTATTGAGACGTTGACGATTTACGATGAAATGTTGACTATCTTCGTTGAAACGTTGATTATCTTTACCTGAGCCCAAAATAAA